>JAOZTW010000217.1 GCA_029938985.1 Bacteroidales bacterium
CTATAAAATAATAATTCTCTTCTTTTATTAACTTAAAGTCTGATATTCCGTAAGGTATTTTTTTTATTTTATTCATTATGTTTTTAAATATTTCTAAATATAATCTTTTGGAATAAATTTTAATATAGATTTTTGTAATTTTGTTACCTATAAATAGAAGATTAACACCCAAAAAATTTACGGCTTAGTTATTCGTTTTTATGTGCCAAAAGTAGTATTTATAATAGATATAACAAATTTTTGTTCAATCTATGTATAAGCGAATAATATCATTGGTGCTAATTTCATATTTTTTTATTTTCCTATTTCATAAGTATCAAAAAAGTTTAGTTCGTTCAATACTATTTTGTTATGAAAGGAAATTTGGTCGAATAATTTATGAGTTTTTAATCTTTTTATTGTTTCTTTTTTTGTTAATATATTAGCTTCAAACAACGACAATGTTGCATAAAGCGTATCATTTGCAACAGGTCCTATTACGATATCGTAAGTATGTTCTTTATATGTTTTACGGTTAGTAAATATAAAATCCAGCCATTCTTCATCTGCTCGCTTAAATTCTTTAAGTTTGTATTTTTCATTTGAAAATAAGTGATTAGAAATTTGATAAATTGTTACAATTGCCTTTTTTTTTTGTGAGCGTTTTTTTTTAATTTCCGCCCAACGTTCTGCTTGGTTTTGGTTGCTTGTTGTATAAAATCCTTTACCAAAATCTAATAATCTTTGTGTTTTTAAAATAACAGGACGATTAACCATTACTGTGCTTCCGTGAAATAATTTCATTTTTGATTATTTATAAATTCGTTTATTTCGTCTATAGTATAATTCATGCTTTGCGAATGCAAAATATCAAAAGAACTTTCTAAAAATTCAAAAACATTATATTTTTCAAAATCGGTTAAAGCATCTTTTCCGCTAATTTTATTTTTATTTTTATAATTTTCTAAACAAAATATTATAAAAGTATGTATTGAACTAAGTTTTTTCATTGTTATACAGGGTTTGTTCATAAAAAATGTAACTCCAAGCTACTTCTTGGAGAATCTGCGAATAGGCTACCAATCAAGTAATTTGTATAACAAATCAACAACTATTCTACCTTGCTCCAAGTTGGAGCTTGGAGTTACATTTCTGTTATATTAATAAATATTATTTAATTTAAAGATAAACAATAACTTAGTTAGGTCTTGTTTTTTTTATGAACAAACCCTTCATTGTTATACAAAATCGGGAAATTCTAAAAAATTATTTTGTTTTTCATTTTCTAACAAATCATATAGTTTTGCTGTGCTAAAATGCCAAAATTTTGTTTCTTCATTGCTCAAATATTTGTATAATTCCGAATTATACAAATAATTTAGTGCTTCGTTAAATAATATTTTTTTATTAGTCATAATTAAAAACACAATGTCTTTAATTTTAAATGGAATAATTGCAGTATAGTTAGCTTTTTTCATATTTTTTCATATTCAAAATTAGAAATATTTTTTTCGGTTTCGTTAAATTCTATACCTATTAAAAAAATATCTTCATTTTCGGATAAATATTTTTCGTGGTATTTTTTATCTTTTATTTGTTGCAGTGCGTTTTGTTTTATGTGTTTCATTTTTATTTCAAAAATAAAAATAGCATTATCCGTTATTACCGTAAAATCTATTCTTCCTTTATTTGTAGTGTCTTCGTTTTTAATATTAAAACCTTGCGAAGCAAAAAACACGTAAAACATTGAGCAATAAAAACCTTCGTAATCGGCAATATTGTTGTTTCTGAACCAATCGTGCGAAATGCCAGAAAATAAAGTATGAAATGCTTTTTCTAAATCTTGTGGTTTTTTATCGGCTATAGCATAATATAAGGCTTGCGAAAGTCCAGAACGTTCATAAGAATTGAACATTGCAGCATAGAACATATTTTTTAGATAATTATTGAATCCAAAACGGACTTCAAGATTCGGAATTTTTAGTGTGTAATAATCTTGGATACCAATTCTTTTTACTTTCTTTATGGTTAAGTAACCTGTTTGAAAAAGTAAAACTTCTAATTGAATGTTGTTTATATCAAATTCTTCTAATTGAGCTTTATCAATAGTTATATTTTCTAAATTAGGGATATAAAATTTTCGTTTTTTTATTAATTCTAATAAAAATGTAGGAGTTCCTGTTTTAAACCAATGCGATTCGTATTCTTTGCTCCACAAAAACATTAATACATCGTAAGGATTGTAAACCGAACTTCCCCTAAAATTGTAACCATTGTACCATAATTTCACTTCTTTCAAATCTACATTGTGTAAATAATCGGCAAAAACTGTTTCTAAATCGTTTTGAGTGTATCCGCAAATATCGGCATACTTAGGAACAAGCGAAATATCTGTAATATTATTTAGTTTGCTAAAAATACTTGTTTTGCTAAATTTAGATACGCCAGTAAGAAACACAAATTTTAAATATTTGCTTGTATCTTTTAATACAGAATAAAAGCTGGCAAGTTCTTTTCTTATTTCTTCTACACCCGTTTCGGTAAGGTTGTCAAGTAAAGGTTTGTCGTATTCGTCTATTAGAATTACTACAGGTTGTTGATATTTTTGAAAAAATTTATATATTAACTCTTCAAAACGCCCCGAGACACTTTGTTTGGTCAATTCTATAGGATTGTTTCGGAGATTATTGTCTAATATTTCATTTAATCTGATTTTTAATTCTTCTTTATTATTTACAGTTCCTGCACCAAAACTAATTTTTATAACTGGATATTTTACCGACCAATCCCAGTTATTTTCAATATACAGATTTTTGAAAAGTTCTTTTTCACCTGCAAAAACGGCTCGCAATGTATCAAGAAATAATGATTTTCCAAAACGGCGAGGGCGTGAGAGAAAATAATATTTATGTGCGTCATCTACAAGTTGTTTTATAAATCTTGTTTTATCAACATAACAAAAATTCTCTTCTATTATTTGCTTTATTTCAGTTTGGGCTATTGGTAGTTTTTTCATTATTTTTGTTTTTTGATAATATTATTACCATTTTTTCATAATCATTGTCTGACAAGCAACTTAATTATTTTATTTTGATTATTTTAAAATCCTCATTTACAATAAGTAAATTGCGGTGTTAAAAAAATAAAAATGCCATTTATTCTTTGTGTAATGTTTTTTTATTTGCAAGTTTTTCATATCCAAAATTAGAAATAAAGTTTACCTTTGTAAATGAGCATTTTAATATTTCAAAAGTAACAAATAAATATGATACTCGTAAAAAATGCCAATATTTTTCTTTTATATTTTGAGATAACTGTTTAGTACTTCACAGGTTTTCATAATATCTTTTTCTGTATGAAAATATGAAATAGGCAAACTAAGTGTGGTATTGTGAATTTCTTCTGAAATAGCATATTTGTCATTAAACAACCCTTGCATTGCTGTTTGTTTGTGTGGAGCTATTGGATAATGTATTTCAGATTTTATTAGATTTTTTAATAAATATTTTTGTAATTCGTCTCTTTTTTTATGTCTTATGTTGTATATGTGATACACATCATGATAGTTTGTAGATTTTTCAGGTTTAGCAAAATTATCTGATAAATATGTGTCATAAATATTAGCAATCTGTCTTTTATGTTTGTTTATATTGTCTAAATATTTTAGTTTAATAGAAAGAAATCCTGCTTGCATTTCATCTAATCGAGAGTTGAAACCGATGTATTTATTGTTGTATTTTTTGAGAGAACCGTAGTTTCGTAATGCTATTATTTTTTCATAAACCTCATCAGAGTTGGTTGTTATTGCTCCTGCATCTCCAAGAGCCCCAAGATTTTTGGTTGGATAAAAACTAAAAGCTGCAATATCTCCAAAATTACCAGCTTTTTTATTTTTATATTTTGCTCCATGAGCTTGTGCTGCGTCTTCTATTATTTTCAGATTATTATTTTTCGCAATTTCAATTATTTCATCCATTTCAGCTACTTTTCCATACAAATGTACTGGAAGAATAGCTTTTGTGTTTTTTGTTATATTTTTTTTAATTTCGTTAGGACACAAGTTATAGGTTTTAATATCTGGCTCTACAAGAACTGGAATAAGTTGATTGTGTAGTATTGCCAAAATTGTTGCTATATAAGTATTTGAAGGAACAATTATCTCTGAATTTTTTGGAAAATCAAAAGATTTTATTGATAGTATTAAAGCATCAAGTCCTGAGTTTAGACCAACACAATATTTTGTTCCACAGTAAGTTGCAAATTGTTTTTCAAATTGTTTTACATTATTACCCAATATATACCAACCCGAATTAAGGGTTGCTTTAAAAGAGTTTGTGAATTCTTCAAAAAACGGTTTGTTTAATTTTTGTAAATTTTCGTATTCAATCATTTTAATTAAATATTTATACTGTATCCATAAAAGACTGTTCAATTTTATTGAAAAGCAAGACTCCTATTATTAATGTTACTATCATAAAACCAAAACTATATAAAAGATGCAACCAATTTACAGTACCTGCTCCAAGCAGTGCAAATCTAAAAGTTTCGACAATTGAAGTTATAGGATTTAGAAGTATTAATAATTTTAAATTGCCCGATAATTCTGAGAGTGGATAAACGATTGGAGTTCCATACATCCACAGCTGAACTCCAAAACCAACGAGATTCATCAAATCTCTATATTTGGTTGTTAGTGAAGATAAAATAATCCCAAAACCAAGTCCCAAACCTGCCATTAGTATTATTAGTACTGGTATCAATATAATATAAATATTGGGCGTAAAAGAGGCACCAGAAATACCAAAAAACAACATAAATGATAACAGAAAAAGAAATTGTATAAAAAATTGAATAAGTCCCGAAATTACAATTGAAATTGGAGTTACAAGTCTTGGAAAATATACTTTTCCGAATATTCCTGCATTTCCCACAAAGGTATTTGAAGTGGCTCTTAGGCTACCCGAAAAATAGTTCCATGCCGTAATACCACACATATAAAACAGCATTGGAGGCAAACCATCGGTAGGTATTTTTGCTATTTTGCCAAATACTACTGTAAACATTAAAGTTGTTAAAAGAGGTTGAATAACAAACCATAACGGTCCTAATAGTGTTTGTTTGTATTTTGCAACAAAATCTCGCCTTATAAAAAGCACAATAAGGTCTCGGTATCGCCAAATTTCTTTTAAATTAATATCCAATAAACTTCTTTTTGGCTTAATAATCATCGACCAGTTATTTTTTTTGACTTCTTTCATGTTGTTATTTCTATTTTAGGCACGCTTTCGCCACGTAGATTACATGGTAATTTTTGCTATATTACTATATAACAATGTAATACAATGCTCTATTAAAAAGTTTTTATTAATTATTTGTAATATTTTAAAAGTATAATATTTCAAAAAAAAAGTAAAAATTTATCCTTGTTAAGTATTTGTTTTTTTATTTAATATTTTAACTTTTCGAACTAAATTTTTATCAATTTTTACAGTCAATATGCTACCAATAGTTTCGATATTAATTGCTATTTTATGTAATCCACTATAATTTAATAATTTTCCTCTCAAACCTTTGAGTTGTCCAGATATTATTTCCACTTCTGTTCCAAGTTTTATGATTTTATTTGTTGCCTCAATATTGTTGGACGAGTATTCAAGTAATTTTTTTACTGTTTCAATTTCTTCGTTTCTTACTGCTATTAAATTTCCACCAATACTAACATATTTTACAAAACCAATTATGTTTCTTGGAATGATATAATATTCATTTGCAATTATTTTCACAAAAATATATGAACTAAATAAGGGTGTTTCAATCCATTTTTTTCTATCTTTCCATTGTCGCAACTCTTTTTTCAAAGGAAGATATGTTCCTATATTTATTTTTAAAAGTTGTTCTTTTACTTTTTTTTCTGCCTTTGGACGTGTATAAATTGCAAACCATTTTGGTATTTTGGCATCTAATTGGTTTGTTTTGTACATAATAATAAAGTTAAAAAACTACAAGTAATGATTAAGTGAAAAAGAAAAAACAACGAACACCAATCGAAAAAATTTTTCAATTATTCAATGGTTCAATTATGTAAGTATAAACTGATAGATTAAAGAAATACAAATGTGTAAAAACTTTTGGCGTTTTTCACGAGTATCAATTTCTTCGTTATATTTGAAATATTAAAATGCTCATTTACAAAGGTAAACTTTAATTCTAATATTTCAAAAAAGCCTTGAACTTGACACTCGTGAAAAACGCCAAACTTTTGTAGGGGTACTTACTTGTTTATTTTGTCTTTTTAAAAAATTTAAAAAAGTCATTAAATAAGTCGCTATTTGCAGATTATTAAATTATAAAAAATGGTGTATCTTGGAGCTACTTATTATTTCATTTTCACAAAGCAAAAGTAATATAATAATTGCTAAATAAAATTATAAATGACAAAATTATTTCTTAAAAATATAAATAATTGATTTTAAGAAAGCAAAAAGAAACAAATAGGTTGTTGTTACATATTTGTTTTAAAACTATTATTTAGTTCTATTTATATTTTAACCATTTCCATAATTCCTTGTAGGTTACTTTTTTTCCATACATTAAAATTCCTGTTCTGTATATTTTTCCAGCCATCCAAGTAGAGCCTATAAAAGCAACAACAAGCAGTATCATAGATAGTGCTAATTGCCAATATGGTACAGCTTCGGGAACGCCAAAAGCTATTCGCACCATCATTATTACTGGTGATGTGAGTGGAATTATTGAAAACCAAAATGCAATAGCTCCTTCGGGGTTTGCAATTATTGTTTCTGCCATCAAAAAAGCAACAACCAATGGAATTGTTATTGGTAGCATAAATTGCTGTGTGTCTGTTTCGTTATCCACTGCCGCACCAACAGATGCAAAAAGCGATGAGTACAACAAATAACCGCCTATAAAGAAGAACATGAAAGTAAAAAGTATTATGCCCCAGTCAATATTTGAGATAGCAGAAAATATACTCATTATATCTATACTGTTGTTATTTGTTGTACTTAGTGCAGGTATTTTTGTTGATACAAATAGGTTTGTAATTATCATTATTATTGCAGAAAATATTGTCCAAACAGAAAATTGTGTAAGTGCCACAAGAGCTATTCCAATTATTTTTCCCATCATTAACTGAAATGGTTTTACCGAAGATATGATAATTTCGACAATTCTACTTGTTTTTTCTTCAATCACGCCACGCATTACTTGAACACCATACATAAAAGTGAACATATAGATTAAAAAAGCAAGTATAAAACCTACTGCCATAGAAATTTCGGTATAACTTTTTTCTGCCTCTCCTCCTATTTGCCATTGAAGGTTTTCGAGTGTTATTGGTTGTTGTGCTTTTGATAAATCCTCTAAATTTATGTTCAGTTCAATAAAACGCTGTCTCTGGACTTCTTGTTGAATACTATTTTTTAAATATTGAGTAACATCAATACTAACTTGTTTGTACGAAAACATTGTAATTATCTCTTTCTCTGGGTTTTCAGGAATTATTAGTAAAGCATAATAAAGTTCTTCTTGTGTTGCTCTCTTAATCTGTTCAATCGTTTTATTGTTTATAAAATCAACTTTTATACTTGGAGTTTCTAAAATTACATTTTCAAACGAGTTACTTTTATCAATTATTGCAATAATTTTTTCATCATTTTTTCCAGAATTTAAGGCAAGTAATATAGGAACTATCATCAAAGCTCCGAGTAGTAAAGGTCCAAGAATTGTCATTATTATAAATGATTTCTTTTTTACTCTTGTCAAATATTCTCTTTTGGTTATTAAAATTATTTTATTCATTTATTTATGAAATTTTGTTGAAATACAATTGAAATTTTGTTGAAATACAATTGAAATACTGTTGAAATTTGGTAATTCTATTTTAAAAACACCAAACTAATTACAAAAGTAGAAAAAAAAATGAAATAATGGGCTACCCAGTTAAAGTTGGACAACTAATAATTTGAAATTGTCAAAAATATTTATACTTTTGCAGATAGTCCCTACAAAACAGTGTTGGTATGACTATCAATTAGTTACAAAACGGGA
>JAOZTW010000834.1 GCA_029938985.1 Bacteroidales bacterium
TAGATACAATTATTTTTGGTTATACTGAGGTTCCAGGGCTTGCCTATGATATAATGATGATGCCAAACGACAGTTTGAATAATGAAAACCAAATGAAAGCATCTAAAACTTTTATTGGCACTGTAAAAGGAACATTATGGTCTGAAACAGTAGATGTTACATCTGCCCAAATCTGGATACCATTAGAAGGAATAAGATTCAAATTAATGGAATGGGATAGACTATCTGACAACGATCCTGTTGCAGAAGGCTATACTGATAGTGATGGAGGCTATACTATAAATTATACTTACACAACAAAAGAATGGGAGGATAAAAACAATATAGAATTATATATTGTTTTTTTCTCATATACAAATTTGTATCCTATTAAATGCAGTAGAGCAATTTTACAATTCGTTTATGATACACGAACATCTTTCCATAAAAATATTCCACAAAATCCAGTTGAACCTATTATAATAAATAAATGGTTAGATGATAACGATAATGATGATTTTGCCGTTGCCTTTAAATTAGTCCATTGGGCAACAAACGCATATCAATTTTTTGATATTTATGATTTACCAATTGTTAACTATAATTTAACAATTGAAATAAATGCTAATCAAACATGGAATTTACCAACACTTTTTGGTTGGCATCCATATATCAGATTTGCTACAGAAGAAGAGAGAACTTGGAGAGAAAATATTATGTATCACGAAATAGGACATGCCTTAATGTATTCGTTTTTTGGAGAATTTATTTTACCCTGTTATGAAGCTACATCGCATCATGCTAGTTCGGAAAATACATATCACGCTGCATTTTACGAAGGTTGGGCAAACTTTGTATATGGTGCATTAGACGCACATTATTGGCAGGAAGACAACGAGTATGGTTCTGGATATGATGGAAATAGAATAGAAACAAATAATATTCATTTTTTAAAGTTTCGTATTCCATCTGCTAACATAAATAACGGTTTGCGTTCCGAAGGCATGATTGGTTATGCCCTTTATGATTTATGGGACGGTCCTCAAAATATACCTGGATATACAGGAGAATTTTTACCTGGTTTTGATTCTGGTAATGATAAATGGCATCCTTGGAATGACACAAAAAATAATGCAAATTATGAACAAATTTGGGGAGGTATTGAAGATAATGTTCAATTAAGTTTTCTAACAATGTGCCAGCCCTTTCTTAATGCTACCGAACCAAGTCAAGTGTCTATTATTGATGAGTATTTTGCATCTTTGATGGAAATATATGAAGATAATCCTGTCCAAAGAGCAGATATAGCTTTAGTATTCCGAAAAAATTTTGTTATTTTAGATAATATAGACCATCATAATTGGGGTTTAAATCCAAAAGTATTAACAAGTGATAAATATCTTTATTCCGTAATACATTATACTGAATGGACTATACAATGTCCTACATCTTTTTTTGGAACATTAAAGATAGACAAAATTAATGGAGTAGAACAAGCAAATAACACTTACAACATATTATCTGACCCTGACAAAGATATATATTTAACAGACCCTATTTGGCTTGGCTCATGGAGTGAAGGCTGGTTTACAACTTTAAATCTAAATAGACAAAATAATTTAACTCATGAAAATTTTCGTTTAATAGGATATAATGAAATAGATATAAACAATGGAAAATTAGAACTTGGCAAAGAAGATAAAAGCACTGCAACATTATTTATTCATGAAAATGGATTATTAAGAGTAAGAGATAACTTAACAATAAATGATGGTTCTGCTTTAATGATAGAGTCTAATGCAACACTTGTAGTAGATGCCAATGCCAACGTAGAATTACTTGGTAACGCAAAAATAATAATAGAACCAGGAGCTTATGTCTGTATTTCGCCAGAAGCAAATATTACTTTTGAAACAGCCGATAGTTATATTGAGTTTCAAGAAGGGCATATATTAGGGGTTAATACTATTTGGGCTACTGATGTAGGTAATTGTAATCCTGGTACAAACTGTAATTCAGATAGTGAATTTGTATTAGATTCAAATCATCCACTTTATTTTTCAGAAGACTATATTTTAACAGAAAACAGAACTTGGAATAGTTCAAAAGGTTTTATGGGAAATTTGATAGTAGAAGCGGGAATAGAACTAACAGTTGAAAACACTAATTTAAAATTTACTCCCGATGCTTCAATAATAGTACACCCTGGTGGAAAATTAATTATAGACGGAGCCAAACTCACAAACTCTTGTGGTGATT
>JAOZTW010000218.1 GCA_029938985.1 Bacteroidales bacterium
TTTTGACTATCCACGTAAAGTTGGATTTTTTTTGTCCAACTTTAAGTGGGTAGCCTTTTTTTTCACTAACATTAACATATTTTAATAAAAAATCAAGTGCTTGTTTTCCTCTGATAATTTTATTAAACGGTCTAATATTTTTTAATTTTTCGTAACGATTAGTAAATTTCTCATTTGCTTCTTCATAATTTTCAGACTTAGTTAAAAGAGTTAAAGCTTTTTTGTAAATTTCCTTATTTTCTATATTATCTTCTTTTAATTTTTCAATTTCAATTTCAATTTTGAATTTTTGATTTTTCTTTGATTCTTTTTTATGTTTATAATTTTCTGTATCTGTTATAAATTGTTCTAACGTAATAGTTTCTTTTTCTTTACTTTCCTTAATAGAATAATATTTATTCGTATTTATTTTATTTAATTCATAATTATTGAATGAATATATAGTTGTAAAAGGTAATATCCATAAAGCAAATTTATCAAAATCTGGAAACATTTTTTTTTCAATTTCTGAAATTCCATTTATTTTATCCGTAGAAAAATTTTCAATTAATGGTCTAATTACATTTTTTGTTAAAAAATAATTTTCCAATGAATAATAATCTGTCTTAAAAATCTCGTCATTTTTCCATATTTTATTCTTATTTGTGCCTTTAGGCGAAAATTCAGACCAATCTTTATCTACAAAAAAAAGAAAAACATTCTTATCATTATCTATACCAGCTTCTTTTAAAGATATATAAGTTTTATAAACATCGTTTTTTCCTTTCGAAGAAGAAAACCAAACATTGTATTCCAAAAAATAATCTTTTATATATTTAGTATAAAATGATTTATCATCTTCGCGTTCTGTTGTGCTTTCACCAAAACAATAAATATTTATTTTATCTAAATACCTGTGATTAAACCATTGCAACATGAGTTTATCTAAATCATTAGTAGCTTCTGATATTACTGTTCTGCTTTCTTGTCCCATATTATTTAAAATCATTTATACTAAAAATATTTTGCATATTGTTTTTTTTAAAAATATATGGAGAATGTGTTGCAACTAAAAAACCTAAATTATTAGTATTTGAAATATCTTCTAATAAATTTTCTTGCCAAAAAATAGAAATTGAGAGTTCTGGTTCGTCAAAAATAACATAATATTTTTCATTAGTCAAATATAGATATGTAAATAGTGATATTATTTGTTTTTCTCCTGACGATAATTCATTTAATCTAATTTCTTTTTCACTATTATTTAAGTATAGTTTTAATTTTTTATCTATTAACTTTATTTCTTTTGTTTCAGATAAGTATTGTGAACAAGTATTTATAAAATTTGATAAATTTATATCTTTTTCTATTTCTTTTGTGTTCTCAATATATATTCTTATTATATTTTCAATATCCTTTGTTCCATATTCAGATATTTCAAAATTATTTTTATCTTTATTTTTGTACAATTCGTAATCCGTCCATAAGTCTTTGAAAAAATCGTCCAATTTTGTTTCTAAAGTTTTTGTTTTATTTTCCTCATTTCTTAAATTTACTTCAAAGTTATTTAATAAAAAGTCTTTTGCCTTTTTATTTAATTCTTTGTGTATTTCTAAAAATGAATTTTCTGCTCGCCTATAAGTAGGTAAGTATAAAACATTTAATTTTTCAAAATCAACATTTAATTTTTGTTCCAGCTTTTCAATTATTTCATATATTTCGTTCTCCAAAATATCGTTCTCAATACAAAATTCTTTTGTAGCATATTTTATTTCATTTAATTTATAATCATTTTTTTCAAAAAGTTCAATGATTAGGTCGTTGTTAATAGATTCTTTTATTATTATATTCGTCTCTTCAATTTTTAATTCATCAGGAATATTATTATAAAAATATTTTTGCTCGTCAATTGTAACTTCTATTTTTTCAAAATTTATTTTAGCAAGTTCGTTCCATTGTTTTGATAAAAAATAATAAAGAATTTTCAAAATAGTAGATTTTCCTCCACCATTTTCAGAAACAATTATAAGTTTGTTATCTTTTAATTGTTCTTCTTTTATAGTAAAAGTATCTATACCAAAAAGTTTTGTTATTTTTATCTCTGAAATTTTCATTCTTTTTTTTATTTTTATTAAAAAAAGTAAGCCCTTGCCAGCCAACCGCTGACAGGACTTACAGTCTTTTTTGGTTTTGTTAAAAAAACAAATCCTAAAGAACAACAAGTAAACTAATGATTAATGCAAAAAACGCAACACCTTCAATAAGTGCTGCTGCAACAATCATGTTTGAACGAATATCACCTACCGATTCTGGTTGTCTTGCAATAGCTTCCATAGCCTGTCCTCCTATTTTACCAATACCAATACCTGCTCCAAGCACAGCAATACCTGCTCCTATTGCAGCTGTTCCTGCTCCAATTTTACTAAGAAATACTCCTGCTGCTTCTGCATCCATCGCTCCGTCTAATAAAATTCCAAGAATTACTAATAAATCCATAATTAAAATAAATTAAAATAAATATAATTGATTGTTTAAAATTGTTTATTTGAAAAATATTAAATTGTAAAAAGTTTAACAATATTAATTGTTTATGTCTGAAAAATTTGCTTCAAGTTTCTTTTTTTCTCCTGTATTTTTTATAAATTTTACTTCAATTTTGCGAAGCCCCAAAAAAGTAGATCTGCATTCAAGAAGTCCTTTTTTTTCTTTAGATGAAATAATTTTACATATACGTGTTCCTTCGTCTATACTACTTTGTATTTGTTTATTATAAAAAACAATTCCTTTAAACTTCACATCCCACTCTTTAAAATTAATCCAATCATGATGACTATCAAATGTTAAAAGGAAAATTATTCTGCTTATACTGTCTTCAAATTTTCCATTAATAATATTTAATGTAGAAATTTTTCTTTCATTTGGCATTTGATGTTTTATAGAACTTTTTAGTTCTATCATAAAAAAAGTCAAAACATTATTTTCTAATGTAACAATCACTTTCTCTACTGTTTTAGAGCTTGGTGTAAAGCCTTTTACTTGCATTTCAAAATCAAGTAACCATACTTTAATATTGCTTGCAGGAATATTATTTATAATTACTTTTTGTAATAAGTTATTATTATGGAAGTTTTTTTCTTCTTCAATAATTATACTATCTTCCGTTGTTTTTGTAATAAACAGATTTGGAACAATTCCTAATTTTTGAAGTATCTCCTTTCTTATAGTTTCTATTTTCATATTCTATATTATAATTCAGAATATTGATATATTTCATCAGTTATATTTTCGCTAAGGTTTTTAATATTATTTTCAATTTTATCAAAATCTTCAAAATAAATACCATATTCTTTTGCAGAATATTCTATAACATCAGAACCACTAAAAAAGTAAACTCCAAAATCTTTTTTTAATAAAACCTCCTTAATATCAAAGTCTAATTTGTTTTTTGCAAGAAACTTTTTAAGGTTAAAATCGTTTTTTTCTTTTAAATATCCAATATTTAGGAAATTATTTATAACATTAGTAACCAGTGGACTATGTGTTGTAATTAATACCTTATTTTTATTAATAGCTGCGAATTTCAATAAAATATGAATGAGTTTTTCTTGATTTTCGGGATGTAAATTTTCCTCTGGTTCATCTACAAACAAAAAGTTATTATTGTCATACACCCAGTGTTTTAAATATAAAAGCAAAGTTGTTAATTGATTTATAGACGATGAACTCAAATACATATCCAAGTGTTTTTGTTCGCCTAAGTCAAGTTGAAATTCAATAGGTGAAACTCCTTCTGCTTTTTTAAAAATAATATCTCCTCCTATTAATGATTTTATATTATTTATTAATTGAATATATGTTTTGTTAATTGCGTTGTCTTCATTCAATTTATAAAGTTTACCAAATAATTCATCCATTGGTTTGGTATATTGACTTCTAAAAGATGTTAACGATTTTATATCTAATTTAGACCTATCTTTTTGTTCAAGCATAGCCGAAAGTTTTTTAGACATTTCTTCTCGTTTTCCTTTTTCAACTTTGTAAATATATTGATAAAAAACTGGATAAAATAAGCGACTTGCTGGCAAATAAAAGCCATTATTTCTTGGCAGAAGAGTTCTAATAATTGTATTTAATAAAATTTCATTATTTATCATTTTATCTTCAATATCATAAGGTAGCTCTTTATTTTCATCTGATTTATCGTAAATAGAAAGCTTAATAATATTTGAATTTTCTTTTTTATCTGCTTTATAAAGTTCTACTCTTGAATTATTTTTTGTTATTTTATCGTTAAGAATAATACCACCTGAAACGTCAACTTTCTGTTTTATTATTTGGCTAAATGTATATTTTAAATTTACTTGTGCATCTTTTAGTATTAAATGGTCTTTGGCTATATTAAAAATATTTGGAATTACGTGTAATTTAAAATATTTGGAAAAATCTTTTAAAATTCTTCTCAAAATAGTAGCCTCTAACTTAAATTGTCCGTTTGTTAAAACTAATTCTTCATAGCTGTGTTTTTTAATGAAATCATTGTATATTTCATTATCAAATAAGCTCCATAGTATTTGTGATAAATATGTTTTTCCTGTATTATTATAGCCAATAAAAACATAAAATTTTTTGTCCAATGCTATTTTAGCATTTTTTATTGAACCTAAATTTTTTATCACTAATTCCATATTTTGGCATTTTAATTAAAACTTAATAAGAAAGCACAAAGTAAGTTAAAATTGATATTATTATTGAATTTATCTCGTATTTATTATTTTAATTACAGCTAACAAATATCTTTTGAACAAATGTTTGTACTGTTTATTTTCTATCTACTTATTTCTCTAATCGTGCTATTTTTTCACTTTTACCAATTTTATATCAAAAATTTATTGTTTTATAAAACTTTGTTAAATCTTATAATATTAAAACAAGAAAAATAATTTTTCATTGCAATTTATGACCTTACATTTTTTGCAAATTTAGAAGTTCTTTTTCAACTTCTTTACTTTGTCTGTATAGATTTTCTATTGAACTTTTCACTATAGATTTTGATAATATTTCTTCTATTTTATCAATGAAGTTATTAGCGTCTATTTTTTGCATCTTATCATTACTTAAATGACAATAGATATCAACGGGAAAACGACCAGTTTTTGAATATTCTGTAACTGTTAATATTTTCCTGCGATAATTTCCTAATTTAGGGGCAACAACGTAAAGCATGTATAATGCTGCTGGTATTGGAGGTTCTTCATCTGTATAAGCATCAACCGCCTCTACTTCCATTCTTAATTCGCCAGAAGTTTTTTCGATTAAATATTCTGACTGCTCTATTAATAAAGAGTAAGCTGATTTTTCACTACTTTCAGTGAAATTTAAGTTATCCCAAATGCTTTTTTCGCTCATATCTTCAAATTTTTAATTTTAAAACTATTGGTAAATGATCTGATTTTTTTTTATCAGGTCTGTTATAAGCTTTTGTAAGTTTTTCGCCTTTAATTTTACTTACAATTTCAACAAAATCCTTTTCAAGATGTCTTTTAAGATTTGGTCTAAATAAGACTTGGTCATATATATTCCATTCATGTGATACATGCCCTGAAACCCTGCAATAATGAGTTCCATACGGTTTACTATAATCTCCAAAAAATTCCACATTGGATTGTAAAAATACTTATATGAAACTCTATCAATTATACGTTTTTCTCGCTGAATTGAATAATTCAAATCTTGAATAGCATTTAAACCATTAGCTGCAACAATTCCGTCTTCAAAAGGATTCATATTGAAATCACCTATTAAAATCGTATTTTCACAATTAGTATCATTCTCTATAATAGCTATATCACGAGAAAGATTTGTGCATTCAAGTGCCAGACTTGCTGAAGACCAATTAACTTTTGAATGGAAATGGACAGATATTATGTTTAAATTTATAATACTTGGAATCGTCAATTGAAATGTCTTTTATTTAAAAATTTTGTCGCATCGTAGCTTGTTAATAAACTAATTTTTGTTAAACCGCTATCCAATTGTGTAAAAGTTCTATTTTTTATCAAATATTTAGATTTTTTTAGAAATTCCAAAATTGTTTTATCGTTAGCCTCCGCTAAATATAAAATATCAATTTGCTTTTCTTGTACAAAATCAACAATACTATCACTCAAGTTTTTACGTCCTATATTCCAAAATCCTATTACCATAATTATGATGTATATTAAAACAACTCTTACATTTGCTCCAGTTTTTTCAGTTCTTTTTTTACTTCTTTTTTTGTGTAGTTACTATAAATACCTCTTTGTCTGTTGTTTAAATGTTCTTTTAATAAAAAAATTGCCTTTTCTTTTTTATCAATTTTTACATATAAGTCTGATAGAATACAGCGAATATCATTTTTAATAGACTTAGCTTGTTTTAAGCCTTCACCACAATCTCCATAAGCTAAAATATTAATATCTTTATTCAATAAATCTGTCCATATTTGCTCTGCAACTTCAAAATTATTTTTAGCAAACAATATAGAAGCATGGTAATCTAACGACAAGGGACAATTTGGTTCTAATTCTAATGCAATTGTAGAATATTTTAATGCCGTTTCATATTCTTTTGTTTCATAATAAGAGATACTTAGTTGGGCATAATTCCAATGTTCATTTGGTTCTTTATCAATTTTTTTTAGTAACAATTTTTTCGCATCAGAATAATTTTCAGTAGCAAAATAATTATTTATTGTTTTACTTATGTCTTGCATTTTATAACTATTTATTTTTGTTAGGATCTTTTTTTTTCTTATATTTTTTATTTTTACTTCCTCGTTTTTCGTTTTGATTTTCATCATAAACCTCTCCTGATCTTTTTTTTGTATGTTTATTATATGTACTTGGTCGTTTTCTTTTATGAGCAAAAGTCAAAATAATTATTGTACCAACTAATGCAATTGTTGCAAATATAAAAGAAAAATAATACCAACTTGCTATAAAAACAATAATTGACAATATAAATAATGAAACATTTTTAATTGATATACTCATAATTTAATTTTTTGAAATGTTGAAAATATGATTTATTTAATTAAAAAACTTCCAATTTTAATTACTGAAAATCATAAAATATCAAATATGTTTTAATTTTGATTTTTTCAGATTATTATTATAAAAAAAGATGAATTATGTTTTAAAATTTAATGCAATCCCATTCTAAACCACAATCAGGACAATCATAACAAACGCCATTAAAAAAACACTGATCATAACCACATCTTGGACAAACTATTTCAATACTACTTACAACTGGTTTTTTTGTTTTTTTATCATTGTCTGTTTTTACTATCTGAAACGTTGTAACTGTTTTTTGATTTACTTTAATTTTCATTTTTTAATGTGTTTTTAAAATCGGGCTTCTAAAACGTCTAATTCGTTTGAAATTTTAATAATTTGATTGTTATCAATTTTTTTATTTGAATATATTTTTACTAATGTATCATAATGCCCCCTTAAAATTCCAATTCTATCGTGTTTTATAAAATTTGTTAAATTTTCGATGCCTTCTCTTATTTTATCAAGCTTCATCGTATCATCAATTGACGAAATTACATGGGCAACCATTGTGATTTTATTCCAAATTTTAGAAATATCGTCATTTACTGGAATAAATTTACCATTTTTTCTAACCTGTGTTCCATTGGATTGAACTTGATATTCTCCACTTAATGTTTTATCTGTAACTTCTTTTGTAAATCTTATTTCACCAAGTTTTTTATTGCTTTTAAAATCAATTTTTGATATAAAATCTGGATTAACACCAAAAAAATCAGAAACATAATGTTTGACTATTTCTTGATTTCCATCTTCAGTAAGCATTAAGTCGTAAGCTTTTTCAAAAGGTAAAGTTAAAAAATGATTTTTATTTGAAATTACAATTTGATTTTTCATTTTTATTTTCTATTATAAAACACAATCCTGTAACTTATACCTTAGTGTTATTCTCATTTTGCTTGTTGTCGCTCTTCGCAATAATCAC
>JAOZTW010000219.1 GCA_029938985.1 Bacteroidales bacterium
TCCTAATTGCCGTTTACGGCATTATGCCTAAAGTACATAAAATATTATTACTCTAACTTATGGTTTCAAATAGAATAGAAAAATATACAGACATAGAAATTGTAAATTTATACAAATCTAATTTAGATAAAAAACTAATTGGAGAACTTTATAAAAGATATACTCGCTTTGTATTTCTTATTTCGATGAAGTATATGAAAAAAGAAAATGCAAGTCAAGATATTGTAATGGAGGTTTTTGAAAAATTATTTACTGATTTAAAAAAGCATAAAGTTACAAATTTTAAATCTTGGTTGTATTCTGTAACCAAAAATCAATGCTTGCTAAAATTAAGAAAAATTAATTCGGAAACACAAAAAAAAGATGAATATAAAAAAAGTTCCAAAATAATTATGGAATCTTCGGAGAATGTTCATCTATCAAGTGAAGACCCAAAAGAACAAAAACTTCAAAGATTAGAACAAAGCATTAAAAAATTAGACGAAAAACAACGTATTTGTATAGAATATTTTTTCTTACAAGAAAAAAGTTATAAAGAAGTTGTAGAATTAACAGGCTTCGAACTAAAGAAAGTAAAAAGTTATATTCAAAATGGAAAACGTAAACTGAGGTTAATAATGGAAAACACTTAACTTTTGTTCTTATAATAATTAAAAATCTGCAAATAGCGAAATATTTAATGACTTTTTTTAATTTTTTAAAAGGACAAAATAAACAAGTAAGGAATGATACAATTATTAAATGGTTCAATTATGTGATTATAAACCAATAAAATAAAGAAATACAAATGTGTAAAAACTTTTGTATAGGTACTTAGGTTGGAATTAGTTATTTTTTCTTTTTTATTTAAGAATTTTTCTTTCAGTTAATTTATAATTTCGAATATTTTTTATAAGATTTTTGTAAATGTTTTAAAATTTAAGTCATTTCCTTACTATCAATTATCAATTAATTTTATTTGTGATGAAAAATATATTTCAAAATACCGAATGTCTGCCAGATACTATATTGGAGAGTTATGTGGAAAACAATCTTTCAAGCAATGAATGCAATAAAGTAGAGACTCATCTATTGCATTGTGATATTTGCCAAGATATGGTGGACGGATTATCTGAAATGAGCAATACAAAAAACTTAAACCAAATTGTTGAAAGTTTGAACACAAAAATAGACAAAAAAATAAATAATAAAAGACGATCAATAGGTTATAAGCAAGTTAAATATATTGGACTTGTAGCATCAATAGTAATTCTAATTGGGATTTCAATTTTTATGGGAAAACACATGTATAATAATCAGCAAATGGCAATGGTAGAAAATATTGAGGAGAGTGACAAACAAATTATTAATAATAAAAAATTAGAACAAAACGAAAAAATTGAAAAAAATAATATTATTGAAGAAACAACTTCAATAGACAATAATGAAATAATTGAAAATTTAAAAAAAGAACAAATAATAGAAGATATTATTGTAGAAGTAGAAAATGATGCAGTTGAAATTGTTGATATATTTGATGATGAGATAGAAGAAAAAAAGAGCAATAAAGATATAACTTTAGATGCAGATTTTGAGACGGCTCCTACAATAGAAGATACAAATAAAAAAGTAGTAGAAGAGAGTACTAATTTGAAAAGATTAAATAAAAATAGTAAAGACGATATATCAAAAGGAGATGGACTTCCAAGTGAAATATATAATGTAGCAAATTCTGAGGGATATGTTAATGGATTATCTGTTGAAACTCGAAGTTCTGTAAATGAAGAAGAGACACAAATGTTAGATCAAAATGTAGCAATAGTAAATAAGAAGAAAAATCGTAAAGCTTTTTGGCAAAAATCAAAAAGTAAAAAACAAGAAATGACTACAAAAACTGCAGCATCTTTTGTTAGTGAAGAAAAAGATGTAAACGTTTATTCTGATCCTATTTATACCGCAAGAAATTATCAACAACTTGGTGATTATTCAAATTCAATTATATACTACAATCAAATTTTAGAGAACAAAAATGACCCTTATTATTATGAAGCAAAATTTAATAAAGCCAAAATATTAGTTGAAGAAGAAAAACAAAATGAAGCACTTGATATTCTGAATGAATTAGCACAAGAAAAAAATATTTATCAAGATAGTGCTAAGGTATTAATACTGAAACTGAAAAAATAAAGGATAATTAAAAGTATATTTTATTGAAATTTGTTGTACTACCTGTTTTGTTAAACTGCTTTGCAGTTTTGATTAAACAGGTGTTTATTTTTGTTGTTCTAATTTTATTATAAAAACACAAGTTACAGGAAATATTGATAATAGTTTTTTATTCTGTTACTCCAATATTTGCATCTTAATTTTATGAAATAAAGCACATAGCAACTGATAAAAAAATGTTAACTACTTTTTATTTTCACAAAGAGTTTATTTCAAAATTTATTATTTAGCAATATTATTAAAATATCCTTTGGTTGGTCTGCCAAGTAGTCAGGTGAAAATTTTTGTAAAATTCTTTTAGAGTTTAAACCCCACGAAACACTAATTATTTTTATTCCAAGTTTTTTTGATGCCTCAATATCACGAGTTTCATCACCCACATAAATTAAATTCTGTTTATTTAAATTATGTTTAGACATTATTTTTTTAAGCGAAATATTTTTCCCGTATATTTTTGGTTGAGAATTTATAAAAGTCAAATATTCTGATATGTTGTGTAATTTTAAAAAAATATTAACATTTTCGACTGAATTAGATGTTAATATACCTATTTTATAAGTTTTACTCAGCTGTGCAAGCATATTAGGAATACCTTGAAATGGCTCTATTTGATCAATAATTTTTTTCAAATCAATTTTAAATTGTGCTGCAACAAATGGAATTTTATAATATTTTATTCCCGACTTTTTGATAAGTTGTTGTGCCGACATATCACGATATTCTTCAATTTTATCGTCAGTTATCTTTTTAAACTTGTATTTATCAGCAAGATTATTTAAAATCGTTATAGCTAATCTTTGGGAGTTGGCAAGTGTACCATCAAAATCAAATACTATATATTTTATATTTTTCATATTACAAAATTACAAAAAAATAAAAATAAATTTATCATTTTTTAAAAATAAATTTAAAAAATATCTATTTTTAAGATTAATTTTCTATTTTTAGCTTTTTTTTAGAGTTTAAAATGGCATTACAATTGTAGTTAATACAAAAGGATAAAAATAATTTTATTTCATAAATATTTGTTATATAATAAGTTTCATATTATTAATGTTTTTTTGTTAGAACTTTTTATTAAAAATAAAACCTTTGTTTCTAAGAAAATTGTATTTTTGCAAAAAATTAATAAATATTATAATAAGAGCTTTATTGCCAATTATCAGATAGTTGTGATTTGTAATTTTTAATAACATACATTCAACAACAAAATAATGAATTTGCATTTATGAAAAATGCCAATATTTTCTTGTAAAATATAAGGATACTCATAACAATAGTTCGTTAAGTGTTTGTGTAATGTGTTAATTCACAGCAAGATACGTAGTGAATTTTATAATAAAGATTAATAGTTGTAAGTTGCTCAATATTAGCAAGATAAATTCTTATTTATAATTAAAAAATAAAAACTTAACGAACTATTGTCATAAAAAACTTAAATATAAAAGATTTTAAAATCTTTCTGGCTTGAGTTTACTTCTATAAATGAGTATTTTAATATGCCTTACACAGTGCATTGGGTTCAATAGATACCCTTTAATAATTCAGAATTTACTAAATTAGAGAAATATATGAAAAATTTATCATTAAAAACAAAATTTGTAATATTTACAAGTATATTTATTGCAGTATTTTTAATATTGATTTTAATTTTTACAATTGATATTGTAAGGTATAATAATTATAAAAACTACAGTGATGAGGTTGTAGATATTCAAAAAAATTATCTTGAATTAAGACAATCTCACCAGTATTTTTTCACTAACTACAAAGAAGATAATTCTTTCTTTAAAACAGGTAAAAATAAACATTTACGACAAAGTGAATTACAAAGTAAAGATATTGTAGAACTAATTCAAAATACATCAAATAAGCGGATATCCAAAAAAATGAATACAGATATTATGCTTTTGGATATTAGTGAAAACTTAGAAAATATTGATATACTTATAAAAACTATTGGGCAAAAAATATACAGAAGAGGCTCAGGAAATACAGGAATTATTGGAGAGATGCAACGCTCTTATGAATATATTATACAACATACAAGCAGTCAAACACTTTTAACTCATGTTTATAAATTAAAATTAAATGAAGATAATTATATTTTTAGTGGTGATAAAACTTATTACAATGATTATTTATCAAGTTTTTTAAAATTAAATGCGTTTTTGTCAGATAAAAAATCTATAATTGACACTACACTTAATAATACTGATAGTCTGAATTTTATACATCACAAAGATAAAGCTCAAATATCAAAAACAGTGGTTGAAAATTTTAATAAATATAAAAAAGAATTCACAGCTCTTGTCAATATTGATAAAGAACTTGGATACAGTTTAGATGCAGGTTTGTATAATGAAATGCAAGTTGAGGTAGATAAAATTTATCCAGCGTTTGATGAAGTTAATGAAATTTTAAATACAAAAATTAATAGAATTTATAAAAATAATATTACAAATTTGGCTATCACATTGTTTTTATGCGTAATTTTTTTGGTAATTACAATTATGAGATTTTCGTTTCTTTTTATAAAACCAATTGATAATATAAGGGAGTATATTTTTCCACTTAGAAAAGGTATTTTACCAAGAAAACAAATAGAAATAAATTCTAAAGATGAAATGGCGGAAATTTCATTATCATTAAATAATTTAATAACAGGTTTAAAAGCAACAACTAATTTTGCCTCAAAAATTGGAGGAGGACATTTTAATACTGAATACACCCCATTGAGTAACGAAGATGTACTTGGTAATTCCTTATTGCAGATGAGAAAAAATCTTCAGCAAGCAAAAATTAGAGATGAAAAAAGAGAGAAAGAAGATTCTATTAGAAAATGGGTAAACGATGGAGTTTCTGAATTTGCTGGAATCTTACGGCAGGCTACCAAAGATATTGGAGAACTTTCAAGCAATGTAATAAAAAATCTTGTATCCTATTTAATGGCTAATCAAGGAGGAGTGTTTTTATACAATGATGAAAAAATAGATGATATTCACCTTGAGTTAGTGGCATCTTATGCTTTTAATAAAGAGAGAAAAAAGAAAAAGAAAATATTTTTAGGTGAGGGTTTAATTGGTACATGTGCTGTTGAGAAAGCATCTATTTATATGACCGAAATACCAAATGATTATATCACAATTACATCTGGTTTAGGTGGTGCAAACCCACGTAGTTTATTTATTGTTCCACTAAGATTAGAAGACCAAATACTTGGGGTTATTGAAATTGCCTCGTTTAATGTTTTTGAAGCTCATGAACGAGAATTTATAGAGAAGGTTACAGAATCAATTGCTGCAACACTTTCAATTACAAAAATTAATCAACGAACAAACAGACTCCTTTCTCAGGCACAAAAGCAAACAGAAATTATGCAAGCTCAAGAAGAAGAAATGAGACAAAATTTCGAAGAACTCAAAACAACCCAAGAAGAGTCTAATAGGAGAGAACTTGAAATGAAAGGGACGCTTTATGCCTTAAATAATACAGCTCCTGTTATTGAATATGATTTAAGAGGTAATATTATGATTGCAAATACCAACATTTTAAAAATTTTAGATATCTCTGAAAATAAATTTATTGGACACAATATTTTGGAGTTTGCACAAGATCAAGAGAGCCTTTTTGTGAATGATGAATTTATTAATGTTATACAAAAAGGAGAAACATATAAAAATAAGTCAACTTTAATTATTGATAATCAAAAATTTTATTTTGAAGAATATTATACTGCAATATTTGATAGATACAGCGAAGTTGAAAAAATATTGTGTATTTCATTTAATATAACAGAACCAGAAAAATATAAATTAAACTTAGAAGATAAAAAAGAAATACTAAGTAAGGAACAAACAAAAACAAATGAAGAAAAGTTGAAACTTAAAGAACAAATAAATAGTTTTACTTTAATAAATATTGAATTAAAAACTGAAAATAAAAAACTTAAAGAACGAGAAATAAATTTAAAGAAGAAATTAAAGAAAAATATAAAATTAGAAAGAGAATTAAATGAGAAGGTTAATCTACTTAATTCGGAACTTACAGAATTAAAAAACAAATCAAATAAATCAAAAAAGTAAAAAAAAAAAAAAAAAAGTAAAAAAAAGTTGGTATTAATAAAATATATACTACATTTGCAATCCGAAAAAATATGAAATAGTTGTATTTTGTTGAATAACAGGAACTTTTTAGAGTTTTTTCAATATACTAACTATTAACTGATTGTAATATTAATAGAATTTTTTATGCCAACTATACAACAATTAATAAGAAAAGGACGAAAAGTACAAAAAGAGAAAAGCAAATCACCTGCACTTGAAAATTGTCCTCAAAAACGTGGAGTTTGTGTTAGAGTTTACACTACCACACCAAAAAAACCTAATTCTGCTATGCGAAAAGTAGCAAGAGTGAGGCTTACAAATGGAAAAGAAGTGAATGCATACATACCTGGTGAAGGACACAACCTGCAAGAACACTCCATTGTTTTAGTAAGAGGTGGTAGAATCAAAGATTTACCTGGTGTTAGATACCATGTAGTGAGAGGAAACCTTGATACCGATGGAGTAGCAGATAGAAAACAAAGACGTTCTAAATATGGAACTAAACGTCCAAAAGTTAAAAAATAATTAAAAGATACAGAACTCAATATTATTTAAAAATGATATTGCAAATTTGTAAAAATAAATTTCAATGAGAAAGTCAAAACCAAAAAAGAGAATTATTCTACCAGATCCAAAATACCAAGATCAATTGGTTACAAGGTTTGTAAACGATATGATGATAAGTGGTAAAAAAACTAAAGCTTTAAAAATATTTTATGATGCTTTAGATATTGTAGAAAAAAAGTTGAAAAAAGAAGAAAAAAATCCATTAGATATTTGGAAACAAGCAATGACAAACATTACACCTTCTGTGGAAGTAAAAAGTAGAAGGATTGGTGGTGCAACATTTCAAGTTCCAATGGAAGTTAGACCTTCACGAAAGGTGGCAATTGGTGTTAAGCATCTGATAGCCGCAGCTCGTAAGAGAAAAGGTAAAACTATGGCTACAAAACTTGCAGACGAAATCGTTGCAGCATACAACGAAGAAGGTGCAGCTTTTAAAAGGAAAGAAGATACTCTTAGAATGGCAGAAGCGAACAAAGCATTCGCACATTTCCGTTTCTAAATAAATTTAAACTATTAAAGTCTTAAAGACTTTTGGTATTTCAGAAAAATTAACAACAAAATTATTAATTGCCGTAAGGCGTGTCTTTTATTTATATAGTACTTATTTTAGTATCATGACAGTTGATTTAAAAATGGTTATCTTTTTTTAAATCAATTGTTAAATCAAAAGGCAATCCTCTAGTCAAAGTGCTATGATTGAAAATCTAAAACATACTCGTAATATCGGTATTATGGCTCATATTGATGCTGGTAAAACAACTACAACAGAACGTATATTGTTTTATACAGGAATCATCCATAAAATAGGAGAAGTGCATGATGGTGCTGCTACTATGGATTGGATGCGTCAAGAGCAAGAACGAGGGATTACAATCACTTCGGCCGCAACTACTACCTATTGGCAAGCTAATAGTCAAGATTACAAAATTAATATTATTGACACTCCAGGTCATGTTGACTTTACTGTTGAAGTAGAACGCTCTTTAAGAGTTTTAGATGGAGCAGTAGCAGTGTTTTGTGCAGTAGGTGGAGTTGAACCACAATCTGAAACAGTTTGGAGACAAGCCGATAAGTATGGTGTGCCAAAAATTGCTTTTGTAAA
>JAOZTW010000220.1 GCA_029938985.1 Bacteroidales bacterium
TTAATTTTATAAATTATTGATAATCAATATAAAATGAAAGCAAAAACTTTAGTTACTATTATGTTATAAAACTTTGTTTTTAAAAATAAAAATTTTATAAATAATTGAATTTTAAGGTGTAAACCAATTTTTATAATTCCTAATTCTTAATTCTTAATTCCTAATTCTTAATTTTTAATTCTCTTTTACTAAACCAAATAAATTATGAAAAAAGTAACAATATTATTACTATTAATTGTTTTTACAATAGGTGTTTTTGCTCAGTCAAAAGAAGATGTAACTCATGACCCAGAGGTTAGAAAAATTTTAGACCAAGTGTCCGAGAGTTTTAAGAACTACGAAACAATAAGAATGTACTTTGAATACACTGCCATAAATAAAAACGATAGTACCAAAGATGTTTATAATGGATATTTATTTACCAAAGGTGAGGATAAATATAAATTGATAATTCCTGGTTCAGAAACTTTTTCTGACGGCATAAAAGTGTGGCAATATAATAAAAAAGTAGCTGAAATAAATGTAACATTTTCCGACCCAAATAATAAAGCATTAATTACGCCACACACTTTATTATCAGTTTATAAAGAGGGTTTTAAATATTCGCTAAAAGCTGAAGTAGAATTTGATGTGAAAACAAAAAAAGACGGGAAAATTGTAAAAGAAAAAACAAAGATGTACATGATTGATTTGTATCCAGAAGATGTTTCAAAATCGCCGTATTCAATTATTCGCTTGTGGATTAACAAAGAAAAAACGAAAATTATTTCGGTAAAATATTTTGGAAAAGACGAATTTGATTATATTATTGACATAATTGAATTTAGTCCAAATGTAATAATGAATGATAAAATTTTTATGTATGAAAAGGCTAATTATCCAAAAGATGTAGAATTAATTGATTTTACGGAGGAATAATTTTTTTGGATTTAAAACGTCTAAATTTTTAGAAAACAAAATATTAAATTTATTTCATTAATGAAACATGGCAAAAAACAAAATAGATGACGAATTAGAGAAGTTATTGAAACTAATTGATATTGAGCGTAAAGAAGATCTTGCTCAATATAGACAAAAAATGATTAGCAATTCTCTATTTGACCGAAGAAAAGAGGGAGTATGCTGGTATCCAGTACAATTGGAGCGAACAAGATTTGATTCAGGAGAGCGACTACTTGTTAAAGTTTCAAGAAATAAGGAACACGACAATTCGCATCTTTTTCAATCGGGCAAATCAATTAGTTTGTTTTCAAATAGTGGGACAAACGATGAGGGTAAAACTTTTATAACAGGAGTTGTTAATAGGGTTAAAAAATTTGATATGCTAATTACTATAAATGCAAATAAATTTCCAGACTGGTTAACAGACGGTAAACTTGGTGTGCAGCTTTTGTTTGATGAAAATACTTACAAAGAAATGGAAAAAACTGTAAATATTTTGCTTACTTCTTATGACAGCAATATTGTAAGATTAAAGGACGTTTTACTTGGAGGAGCAGAAGCTCAATTTAATGATAACTATCCTATTACAATACCAAAATTAAATAGCAGTCAGAATAAAGCATTAAATTTAATTAAAAATGCCGAAGATGTTGCAATAATTCATGGACCTCCTGGAACAGGAAAAACTACAACAATTATTCAATCAATAATTCAAACGTTAAAACATGAAAAACAGATACTTGTTTGTGCTCCAAGTAATGCTGCCGTAGATTTATTAGTAGAAAAATTATTAGAAAATTTTATAGATGTAGTAAGAATTGGACATCCCGCTCGTGTAACAGAAAGTATTTTAAGAAATACTTTAGATGCTAAAATTACTCAGCACGAAAATTATAAAGAGCTGAAAATGATACGTAAACAAGTTGAGGAGTATTATAAACTTGCTAAAAAATATAAACGTAATTTTGGTCATTTAGAACGCGAACAAAGGCGTGAATTATATAAAGAGGCAAAAATTCAAAACGAATCGGCAAAACAACTGGAGTATTATATTACTAATGATATTATTAATAAGTCTCAAGTTGTTGCTACAACTCTTGTTGGTGCTAATAATTACAAATTAAAAAATTTGAAATTTAAAACTGTTTTTATCGACGAGGCTGCCCAAAGTTTGGAAGCCGCTTGTTGGATTCCAATATTAAAATCAGAAAGAGTTATTTTTGCTGGCGATCACTGGCAACTCCCACCTACCATAAAATCTTTTGATGCAGCCAAAAAAGGTTTAGAAAATACTTTGTTTGAAAAAGCAATAAAACGAAATAGTGCCGATGTGATGCTTCAAGAACAATATAGAATGAATAAAAAAATTATGGATTTTTCTAATCAATTTTTTTATAAGAACGAACTTATTGCTAATGAAAATGTAGAAAATTGGAAAATTTTTGATAACGATATTCCACTTGAATTTATTGATACTGCTGGTTGTGGATATACAGAACAAGTTGATAGAGAGACTAAAAGCACATATAATAAAGAAGAGGCATATCTACTTTATATTCATCTAAAAAAATATTTAGATGAAGTAATATTTTATGAGAAAAATTTTGAAAATATTGCAATTATTTCGCCTTATAAAGCTCAAGTAAATTTTTTACAACAAACTTACAAAGAAGAATTATCTGTTTCAGATGTTTTTTTAGAAAAAATAGCAGTAAATACTATTGATTCTTTTCAAGGACAGGAACGTGATATTATTTATATTAGTTTGGTTAGGTCAAATGATAAAGGGAAAATTGGTTTTTTGTCTGACGTGAGAAGAATGAATGTTGCAATGACACGTGCCAGAAAAAAACTTGTGGTAATTGGAGATAGTTCAACTATTTGCAGACATGAATTTTACAATCTTTTTTTTGATTATGTAAATCGCATAGGTGCTTACAGAAGTGCTTTTGAATTAATATATTAGGCATATTTCAGAAATATAAGTTTTTGTGTGGTTTACAGTCAAATATTGTGATAAAATATACTTTTATTTAAAATAACTAAATTAGGTTTAAGTAAGAACATCACAATATTTGGCGTTTTTCACGAGTATCAATTTCTTCGTTACTTTTGAAATAATAAAATGCTCATTTACAAAGGTAAACTTTAATTCTAATATTTCAAAAAAGCCTTGAACTTGACACTCGTGAAAAACGCCCAATATTTGACTGTAAACCGTTTTTTTGAATGTTATTAATTTTTGGCATTTTCATTTATTAGTTGACACTTTTTAGCATTTATGAAAAATGCCTAATTTTTTACGTTATTTTTGAAAATAAATCTACTAATTTGTTATAAGTATCTGATTTTACGGGAACAAGTGGTAGTCTTAGATTGTTTTTTATTAAACCAGCATGACTTAAAATTGCTTTCACACCAGCAGGATTTCCATCTTCAAAAAGAGCATTAATAATATATAAAACTTGATAGTGAATTTTAAAAGAGTTGGTAAAATCTTTTTTATTTGCAAGATTCACCATTTCAGAAAACTGTTTGGGTAATATGTTTGCAATCACAGAAATAACTCCCTCAACACCTATTGACATCAAAGGTAGTGTAAGTGCGTCGTCGCCAGATAGAACAATAAAATTGTTTGGTTTGTTTTTAATAATTTCCATTAACTGAGAAAAGTCGCCAGAGGCTTCTTTAATAGCAACAATATTGTCAAAATCTTTAGCTATTCTAATAGTTGTTTGAGCTGAAATATTTACAGAAGTTCGTCCAGGAACATTATATAAAATAATTGGAACTGAACTATTTTCAGAAATTTCTTTATAATGTTGATAAATTCCTTCTTGAGATGGTTTATTATAATAAGGTGTTACCGAAAGTATAGCATCTATTCCATCAAAATTTCGTGCTTTAATATTTTCAATAATTTCTAATGTGTTATTACCTCCAAAACCTGCAACAATTGGTATTCTTGAATTATTTATTTTTATAACAAAATCTAATAAATCATTTTTTTCCTTTTTGGATAAAGTAGCGGTTTCGCCAGTTGTACCAAGTGCAACCAAAAAATCAACACCATTTAAAATTACATACTCAATTAGTTTTTCTAATGCCTGATAATCTATAGTTTTATCACCATTAAAAGGCGTTACTAAAGCAACACCTGTACCTTTTAGATAATTCATTTTATTTTTTATTTGTAAATTTAAATAAACTATATTTAAAAAAAGAGTGAAATAATGACGTAGTTTTCAAACTTCTTATTTTACAGAAACTTCAATTTTAGTCATGTATTGTTTAATCTGATCTATATAATATTCTAATGATACGTTTTCTTTAAATCTAAATCTTAAATCCGAATAATTATTTTGCGAAAATTCAGGTGAAATTTTCATTTTAGCTTGCGAAAGTGCTATTATATATTGTATAGGACATTTTTCTTGCAAACATAAATTTATTACTATATCCATTGGTTTTTCAATAAACTCATCTACAACATTACTCTTCGGTTTGTTGTGCCAATTTACTTTTTTAATTGAAAAAAAAGCAATATCGTTTTTATGAGGGAAATAATTTAACATATCATCGTTAGTTACGTAACCTAAACCCGTAACATTAATATTATGCTGTGCTAAATATTTGAAAAAGTTAATCGCTATTTTGTATAAATCTTGTTCTGTAGCATTAAAAACAACTCCAATACTTTTTGCTGATCTAAAATTATTAAAGTCTTTTCTTCTATTTAAAGTTTTTAGTTTTCTATTAATTGTAGAATAACCTATTTTTGAACGTATGTTTTGTAAAGTCTCCATTTTAATGATAATTTTCAGTCGCAAAATTAATAATTTGATTAAACTTTGCAAATCTTTACATGATTTTTTTGGAAAAACAAATAAAAAATCAAATAAACATATAATTAAAAATGTAGATTAATTTTTTGTAGAGCAAATAATGTAATCTATTCTTTACATTTAGTGTGCTGTTAATAAACTGTAAAAAAAAGTACATTACATTTTTTGTTTTATATAATATTTTAATTTATCTTTGCAAAATAAGGTAAACCAAATATAATGAGTCTAACAATTTATATGCCAAACAATTCATTAATAAATATAATATGGAGACAAAATCAAAATTCATTCAAAAAGTAAACAAATATACTGAAAAAGGATATTTATTCAGTAAAGAGTGGACTGAAATTAGTCAACAAGCAGAAAATATTAATAAAACTCTGATTAATGGTCATAGGGTAAACTTAGACCAACTTATAAGAAAAAAATTTAAAATAAGGAATCGAGACAATGAAAACATTGACTTTATAATGAGAAATGAAGGCTTTGTTAAAAACGATGAAATAATAGAAGAACTAAACGAAGTAGAATTAAAAACCCATAAGAGGTTGATGAATGGAAATTTATTTATTATTGATAACACAATTATTTTTGAAAATGAATTTGAGATTCTTAAAAAGCAACATATTATAACACAAAAAGTACACTTCATAAAAAAGAAGTTTTATTAAAACACTTAAAACAAGAGCATACAAAAAATAGAGATGATATTTTATTATTTTATGAAGGATATGAAAAAATTAAAAATATTGATCATCCAAACGTAATAAGTGGCGTTGATAAATGGATTGACAAAGCAGGACTTTTTTATGCTATTGAATACATTGAAGGTCAAACTCTTTCCAATTTTCTCAAAAAAAATAAAACTATAAGAAAAGATGAAATTAAATTTATTGTATCAAGCCTTCTAAAAGGACTTAGTTATCTACATAAAAACGGAATATTTATAGGAAATCTCAACCCCAACAACATTGTAGTTTCCAAAGACAGCCAAATAATTATTACTGATATGAAACTTTTTGGCGATCATTGTCAGATTGAAAAATCTGAGAATTTTATTGAAGCACAACTATTTGTTGCTCCCGAAATAAGTAAAGAAGGAGCTTCTTTCCAGTCAGATATATATTCTTTTGGTAAAATAGTTTCGTTACTTTGTACAGGACAAGTTGAAGATATTTCTAAGATAAAAAAATCGGGAGTACCCGAGTTATTTGAAGTTGCTTTCAAATCAACCAATCAAGATACAAGCCAAAGATATGAAAAAGTGTCTGACATTTTGAAAAGCAGAAAAAGCTTCTCTTTCTCAAAAATCACCAAACCAATTGCTGATCATATTAATTATATTTATATAATACTTAGTGGTTTACTAATACTTGCATTATCAAATCGTATTGTATCATTACTTGGAACAGACTATGTGTTTACCAAACAAATAGTAACTATTGTTGGTTTTTTCACAATAATTTTTCCAATAATGATTATTATTTTTAACTTAGTACTTAAAAACGAAAATAAATAATAACTAAGGCATATTAAAATAAATAATTCACAATTTAAACTTGTTCTTTTTACTTTTTACTTCTTAAAAAAAATATTCAAATATCCTGATATTATTATATTTATTGAATTGTTAAAAAACAAAAATAAGTTCATTTAAAATTATCAATTATTTATTTTAATACGTCTATAAAAACCTATTTTTATGAAAAGAAAACATATTATTATTCTATCAGCATTTGTTGTAGCAATAATAATTGCACTTTTAGGAAGCAAAACAGTTGTACACTCAAGTCGAATGCTTGTGAAAGACAGTTTAATAAACGTACGAGATGTAACAATAACAGAACTTGATTCTGAGCTTAAAATAATTGATACTGAAATTGGAAATTTAAAATCTGAGTATTCAGAACTTGAATCTACAAACTACAGCATGAAGTCTCAATTAGTGATGATGGAGAGAAATTTAGAATCGGCAAAAAACGAGTTAAATAATTCTGATGTAGAGAAACAACAAGCCATGTCTAAAATTCAAACTCTACAGCAACAAATTTTGCAATACACAGGTTCAGATGCATACCTCCAAGAAATTATAAAGAAGAAAGATGCTACGATTGAAAGATTAAAGCGGGAGAAAAACAATTTGGAAATAGCATTAAATAAAGAGAAGAGTAAAAATCAGACATTAACTTCACAAGTAAGAATTTTAGAAAAACAAATAATTGTTAAAAAAGATAGTATTATACTTCTTGCTTCTGAATTAGACGTACTTTACAAAGACCCAAATTATGTTGGTAAAAATAATCAGATAGCACAGTTGAAAAGAGATAAAGCTGCACTAAACAAAACAATTAGCTCATTAAAAGGAAATATTAATGAAATAACTGAAAATATACCTCCTATTTATAATGCTAATGCTTATTATTATGCTTTGATAAAAAAACAAGTACCCGGAAAGATAATGAGAGTTAAGGATACTATTAAATTTTATTTGGATAAAAATGATGATTATGCAAAAAATTTATCCAATATTTATTTTTCTTTTGAAATAAATAGTGAAATATTTTTTCAAAAGCATACACAGAGAGACATTAATTTCAATTTAACTGGCGGTTCTATAACATCTCCAATGCGTAAAACTGAATCTTTTTCAATGTCCAGACTATCTTTAAATACAGTTTTATTTCCAAATGTTACATTAGCAACAGGTGATTACAAAATAGCTATAACATTCTCTGATACAGGCGAAAAAGTTATTGACGATTATTTATTTACTCTCCAATAAACAATATTAATTGATAGAAATAAAAAAGCACGAAATAATATCGTGCTTTTTTTATGAAAAACAAATTTTGGAATTTGAGAATAATGACACAGTTTTAGTCGTTGTTTTTTGACAATTCCTTAATCAATTTTTTTATTTTAAATAAATTATTTTAATTTTGCATGTTAAAAAATAGGAATTTTTAATAAGGAATTAGGAATTGGTTTACACCTTAAAATACAATTATTTATAAAATGATTAGTGAAAAAGAAAAAAAGTAAGACATAATAAAACAAATGATTAATCAATTTAAGCGAGCTTACTTTTATTTTAACAATTCAATAAATATAATAATATGTAGTGTATTAAGACGTAAGTACCTAAAGTATTTTAAGTGTTAAAATTCAGACTATTAATATTAAA
>JAOZTW010000221.1 GCA_029938985.1 Bacteroidales bacterium
GGGAAACTTTCACGCACAGTTCTTCGGGGGGGGCGAAAAAGCCCCTACCCTACATTTCTAAAACAAAAAAATACATATTTTCAAAGTCACTTTAAAACAATTTAAACAAAATAAATTATGATTTCAGTAAAAAAAGACTTCCTTAAAAAACCAAAAGACTTGCAAGGTGACAATCCCGAGATAACTTCGGAAGTAAAAAAAATATTGAACCAGTTATATAATTATAAGTGTGCTTATTGTGAAACAAAAGCAAATGCAAAATCAGGGCATTATATCCACCAGCATAGACCAATAAAAATATATCCAATGCTAAAATTTGAATGGAGTAATTTGCTACCTGTTTGTACCGATTGTAATTCTGCGATTTCTGGTTCTTTTTCTTCTTTTTGGGGTAATAAAGAGAAAGAAAAACCAATAAATGAAGACTTTTATCGTGCTAATTCTGATTTTTTTAAAACAGAATTTCCTCAAATATTACATCCAGAAGTTGATACGATTGAAAATTATTTTTCTTTTGATTTTTCTGGCAAAATATACAGCAACTCAGAAAAAGGGAATGATTTGATACGATTGTTTGATTTAAATCGAAACGAATTAGTCAAAAAAAGATATGGATTGTATTCTATCTTTGAAGAACGACTAAAAAGAATAATACTATTTAATGAAGATGACCTCGGACTATTTAATGATTTATACCATTCTACATTACCAAATTCAGAATTCTCATTACATGGTCAACAAATGTTTTATGATTTCGAGAGATTTTTATTTTCAGAAGTTATAAATAGTATTTCTGAAAATGAAACTTCTGATACATACAAAGCTTTTGGAGAATTTAGGAAACAAGAAATACTAAAAGCTTATAGAAATTTTTATGCTAAAAAACTCAATGTAAAATGGATAGACAATTCGAAAATTGGTATTATAAAATTTAATTTAAAGAAATTCCAAGCAATTGAGGATATTACTCAGGATGGAATACCTGTTAATACGCAGTGGATATTTTTCACTGGCAAAAATGGTTATGGAAAAACATCTATTCTAAGAGCATTGGCATTAGGGCTGATACGTTCAGAATTAAAACATTTAAAAATTGATGAAAATACACGGAGTGAAATTGTGTTTTTTCAAGATAGACGTTTTAATCAATTTGTTTATGGTGCAAATAACTACACAAGAACATATTTTCCCTATGTAGCTACCTATGGAGCAAAGCGAACTGATTTGAGCGATAAGGAAAATTCAAAATCATGTGATAGTTTATTTGAAAAAACATCAAAATTATATGATTTTGAAACAAAGTATAAAGAATGGCTTATATTTCCCAAAGAGAATAAAACTAAAATTGAGAATTTTAATAAAATACTAAAAGCAGTTATACCTAATTTAAGCAAAGTTGATGTTGACAAGGAAACGTCTCAGGTGATATACTATGAAAAAACAGAAAATAATACTGAGTATTCATCAGTAACATTTAACGGATTAGCAATGGGTATGCGAAGTATTATGGCTATGATTACTGATATGGTTTATAGATTAACTGATTTTAAATTTGATTTTAAATTTGAAAATGGGCAAACAGATATCAAAGGAATTGTATTAATTGATGAATTGGATAACCACTTGCACCCTAGTTGGCAACGAGATTTAGTAAAAAAAATATCAGATTTATTTCCAAAAATTCAGTTGATTGTTTCAACGCACAGTCCAATTCCCCTACTTGGTGCACCACCTGAAAGAACTGTTATTCTAAATGTTAATAGAACAAAAGAAGAAGGTATAATCGTAAAAAGACTTACTAAACTTGAAAAAGAACTGAAATATTTATTGCCAAATCAACTTTTAACATCTGATATTTTTGGATTGGAAGAAATTGAAAATATATATTTAAAAAATGATGAATTAGACAAGGTTCCAGTCGAAAATATTTATAATGATATAACAAAAAACGAAGCTATAAGAAAAGATTTAGAGCGTAGAGCAAATAAAGATGAACTTTTTCCAGATGATTTATTTAGCAATAATAAATAGTAAGATATGATACATGTAAAAAAGGATTGCAATAATCCGCCAGCTGAACTAACAGACAGCAAATGGAGTAATATAAAACTAGACGTGCTGACTAATTCAGACCACAGTGCAAAATCAAAATGTTATAGAGATACAACACTTAATGAGCTAGTTAAATTATATTCTAATAAGTGTGCGTGTTGTGAACGAAGTAGAGGTGAAGAATTACAAATTGACCATTATCGTCCAAAAAAGGCGAGAAACAACAAAGATACAACATATAACCATCTCGGTTATTATTGGTTAACTTATGAATGGAGTAATTTAATTCCATTGTGCAGTAGTTGTAATCAAGCAAAAAGCAATTACTTCCCATTAAAAGATAATGATAAAAGAATTACGAACCACTTACACCGGTATGCTAATCAAGCAATACGGTTATACATTTATGAAAATCCATTATTTATTAATCCTGAGATAGACACAAAGCCGGAACGACATTTTAAGTATTTACCTAACGGAGAAGTAAAAGGCAGAACAATTGAGGGGAAAACAATGGTGAAATTCTATAAACTGAACAGCAGAACTAAAAAACGGGAAAGACGAGGAATAATTAAAGAATATATTTTAGATATAAGAAAAGCTCTTTACAGATATTACAACAGTAATGAAAATAATGAATATTTACGAGGAAGTCTTGACACAATATTTGAAAAAATTATTGAAAACGGAAAAACAGATAAACCGCTATCATTAATGCATGATTATATAAGACGATTTTTTGATAAATTTATAGAAAACCAATTTAAACCAAACATGCAGGATAGGTTGATTACTTTATTTAAAGATTATCAGAATAAATGGAGTAAATAATAAACAGAGAACACAACATTGTGCTTGATGTCATTTTGTTTTTTTGGTGCTTCGCACCTAAAAAACACAAAAAATAAAAAAAATGTCAATTCTAATCACAGATATATTAAAATTTGAAGATTTAAAAAATGTAAAAATTCGTTTTAATCAACAAAATAATTTTGATTTTGACCCTATAAAGTTTTTTAAAGAAGATAAACAACGACTTTTAAATGGTCATTTTCATAATTACGCTAAAAAAAAGTCATATAAAAAGGGAGATATCACAGTTGGATTTGCCAAAATAGAAAATAATAAATGGTTGTTGTTTGATGTAAGTATAATAACCAAAGATTTAAATAAATTCAATGCTGTTGGATATGAATATCAGGCTTTAACGGAATATGAAAAATATTGTGGTAGATTAATAATTGAATTTCATAATAAATCACAAAATTTAATTCGCAGAGCAGAAAGTGTAATAAATGATTGTAAAATAACTCAAATACTTGAAGATACTTTTGATAATGACATTTTTCCTGGATATGATAATATCTACTTGTCTTGGAACGATTTAAACAGAGTAATTAATAAAAATATTTGGAAAACAGCATTAGAAAATCAAAAAGGTATTTATCTAATAACCGATAAAAACAAAGGAAAAATGTATGTGGGTTCTGCTTATGGAGAAAATATGTTATTTGGCAGATGGTCAGAGTATTTGAAAAATGGACATGGCGGAAATAAGGAATTACGAGATTTAGGATTTAATTACATCAAAGAAAATTTCAGCTACTCAATATTAGATATTTACAAATCTACAATTGATGATAATATTATACTGAAAAGAGAAACATGGTGGAAAAACACCTTACTAACAAGAAAATTTGGATACAATAAAAATTAGAAAATTATCTTAACAAAAAACAATGAACAATAAACTGAAAATATTATCAATAAAATATTTAGTGCAATACAAAAATCTCTTGTTAGAAACACCTGATATTTTGTTACAGAAAATGGAAAAGAAAAAAATCCAAGTTGATTACTTTCAATTCTACAATTCTATTTCTTCCGTATATTCTTCAAAAATTGAAGGGGAAGATATTGATTTTGACAGCTTTTTTAAACATAAATTTATGAATATCAGATTTAAACCTGATTATACAAAAAAAGCAGACGATTTGTATTCAGCTTACGAATTTATCTTGAATAATAAACTTTCAGGTCAGAATATTATTAACGTTCATAAAATCATTAGCAACAATCTATTACCGACAGACCAACAAGGATTTATTCGTAATAACCCAATGTTTGTTCTTAACAATAATGATGAAATCGAATATGTCGCAGCAGAGCCGTTAATTGTGAAAACTGAATTAGAAAAATTATTTTCAGATATTGAGTATTTATTAAAAAACAAATTGAATAGTTACGATATTTTCTATTTTGCATCATTAATTCATCTTGTTTTTGTGAAAATCCATCCATTTCAAGATGGAAATGGAAGAACAGCACGATTAATAGAAAAATGGTTTTTAGTTGAAAATTTAGGAAAAGAAGCTATAAATATTCCATCAGAAAAGAATTATTATAGCAATTTAAAAAACTATTATAATAACATAAGAAAGATTGGATTAGAGTATGAAGAGTTAAATTATGCAAATTGTATTGATTTCTTATTGATGCTTCCTAACTCACTGAAAAAAGTAGAAAATTAAGAACCTAACATTGTTCTTGACACAATCGGTATTTTTTTTGTAGCTTACTTCATTCGCTTCGCTCATTTCGCAAGCTACAAAAAAACACCGCCTGTGCAAGCACATTTCCGTTATACTTAACTTAAAATAAACGATAATAAATACAGAATGAAATTATTTAAAAAATATTTGAAAGATTTACAATCAACACAGATTAACCAAATAACAGAACATTCAAAAAGAACATCACTTGAAAATTTGTTAAATGGTATAGCGATTGAAATGCCAAATAAAATTTCGATTTTACACGAGCCAAAAAGAGAAGGTAAATTCGGTTCGCCAGATTTCAAAATAAATAGTTCTGATAATATTGTCGGTTATATTGAAAACAAAAAAATTGGCGAAAATCTTGATAAAATTCTAAAATCAGAACAAATTACAAAATATAAAAAACTATCTGATAACATAATTCTTACAAATTACATTGAATGGATTTGGATAAAAGAAGGAGAAGTTATAAAACGAAATAACCTTTGCTATTTATCAGATATTGAAAATAAAAAATTCAAACTTGATGCAAAAAAAGTTAATGAAATAAAACAATTAATAAAAAGTTTTTTCGGGCAAGCACCAATTGGAATTGCAGATAGTAAAAAACTTGCAGAAGCTCTTGCTGTTCGTGGGAAACATTTAAAAGATTTTGTTTTTGAAGAGCTTCAAATTCAAGTAAAAAAAGAAAATACGGGCAGATTATATGATTTATATACAACTTTTAGAGATTTTGTATTTGAAAAATTAACATTAAGTGAATTTGCAGATGCTTTTTCACAAATGCTTATTTATGGTTTATTTCTTGTAAAATTAAATGCAGATACCAAAGAGATAAACCTATACAATGTGAAAAAATATATCCCGGCATCAAATAAACTATTAAAAGAACTGGTTGATTTTCTTGACGAACTGGATAACCAAGAATATAAATTAACAAGGTGGATTGTTGAAGAAGTTTTAACAATAATGAATAACCTGCAATTAAATGAAATAAACAAAAGTCTTTCCTTTAAAAAACAACAAAAAGACAAAGATAATTTAACAATTAAAGACCCTTATGTTTATTTTTATGAAGATTTTCTCGCTTCTTATGATTATGATTTACGCAAATCAAAAGGCGTATATTATACACCGCCACCAGTTGTAAATTTTATAGTGCGTGGAATTAACGATATTTTATTAAATATCTTTAAAATAAAAAACGGTTTTGCAGAGAGAAAACAAGTTACAGTTTTAGATTTTGCAACAGGAACGGGAACATTTTTATTGGAAATAATACAACAAATTCTTGAAACTTTACCTGAAAAGTCTGGAAAACGAAAAGATATAATAAGTCAGCATATTTTAAAAAATCTTTATGGTTTTGAATATATGATTGCACCTTACACAATTGCTCATTTAAAATTATCGCAATTTTTAAAAGATGAAAATTACGAAATGCAGGCAAATGAAAAATTCCAAATATTTCTGACTAATACGCTTGTGCCAATGAATAAGCAACAGAAAATTCCAATGTTACCTGCACTTTCAAAAGAAATTTCAGATGCACAAAAAGTTAAAGACAACCCTGTTTTGGTTGTTACAGGTAATCCACCGTATAGTAAAAAATCAAAAAATACAGGATATTGGATAACAGAATTACTGAAAGGACATGACACTTCTGATACACAACAAGAAAGAGAAAGTGATATAGAACAACCAAATTATTATATGGTTGATGGTAAAAGATTGAAAGAACGTCAAAATTGGTTAAGAGATGATTATGTAAAATTCATTCGCTTTGCTCAATGGAAAATGCAACATGTTAAAAATGGAGTTATAGGAATTATAACAAATCATACTTTTCTTGATAATATTACCTTTCGTGGTATGCGTCAAAGTTTGTTAAATTCGTTTGACCAATTGTATTTTTTAGATTTACATGGCAGTGCCAAGCGAGAAGAAAATGTTCCGCAAGGAATGAAAAATGAAAATGTATTTGATATTGAACAGGGAGTTTGTATTTCATTTTTTGTAAAAAAGAAAGGACTTGAAAAAAAAGTATATCATGCTAATATGTGGGGCAGTAGAATTGAAAAATATCAACAATGTTTTGATAATACAATAAAATCTATTGACTGGGAAGAAATAAAACCGAAAACCCCAAATTATTTCTTTATTCCACAAAATGGAAAATTCAAAGAAAAATATGATTCTTTTAGGTCTGTCAAAGATATTTTTAAAAGTTTTAGTCTCGGTCTTATGACGGGAAATGATAAAAAGACAATTCATTTTGAAAAGAATGATTTAATTAATGTTCTATATATTATTAAAAATAATAACATTGAAAAGATAAAAGAAGAGTTTAATATTGAAAAAGAAATAGTAACTTGGAAAATTAGTAACGTAAAAAAAGATATTTCAAACAATTATAAAAATAATGACCGAATTAAAAAAGTTCATTATAGACTTTTTGATAAACGCTATACTTTTATGTCAGAGAAGTCGGCAGGATTTATTAGTCGGGGGAGAAATATAAATAAACACATGCTTCAAAATAATATTGCATTACTTTTACCTCGTCAGATTTCACGCAGAACTTTTCAGCACGTTTTTTGTTCGGATACCATAACAGATATGTGCTGTTTTTCTACTGAGACAAAAGGTTCAAATCAAGTTTTTCCTCTATATTTATATCACGAAGACATAAAAAGCGGTAAGCGTATTACTACGAAAGAACCAAATTTCACAAAAGAATTTATTAAATTTATACAAGAAAAATACCAAACAACTTTTAAACCGGAACAAATATTTGGATATATGTATGCCGTTTTACACAGCCAAACATACAGAGAAAAATATATTGAAGAACTGAAAATTGATTTTGCACGTATTCCATTTGTAAAATCAACAGAAGAATTTATAAAATTATCAAATCTCGGAACAAAATTAGTAAATGCACATTTATTAAAAAATATACCAGATAAAAACATTGGTGAATTTATTGGCGAAAGTGAAAATATTGTTAAAAAAATATCTTATAATGAAAAAACACAACGAATTTCTATAAACAAAGACCAATATTTTGAAAAGGTATCATCTGATATTTTTGAATTTAAAATTGGTGGTTATCTGCCAATTAGTAAATATTTGAAAAGTAGAAAAGAAAGAATTTTAACAATTGATGAAATAGAAACAGTAGAAAATATCATTAAAATTATTGATTTTACAATTGAAATAAAATCGAAAATTGAAGAATTAGCAACAGAATGGATATAACAAAATAAGTATAACATTTGCTTGGTTGTCAGTGGTTTTGTGGTGTTTTTTGGTGTGCTACGCACACCTGAAAAACACCACAAAACCAT
>JAOZTW010000835.1 GCA_029938985.1 Bacteroidales bacterium
ACAATTAAATAACTATATACCAATTTATTAAAGAAATACAAATGTGTAAAAACTTATGTATGGGTACTTACTGGGTTTGTTCTTAAAAAAACAAGTCCTTACTTAATATTTATTTTTCTTTAAATTAAATATTTGGGAATGATACAATCATTCCCAAATATTTAATTTATTGAATTGTTTAAAAACAAAAATAACTTCATTTAACTCGCTCAATTATTTATTATAATATGCCTAACATACTCAGCAATAGTCAAACAGGAGGTTAAACCAGGCGACTCAATACCGATTAAATTAATGAAGTTTTTGTAACCATATTTTTCCTCATTCGTGATAATAAAGTCATTAATTTTGCCATTTGTTTTGCTAAGTTGTGGTCTTATTCCTGCTTGGTCGGGAAATAAATCTTTTTTTTCAATAAAAGGAAGAAAACGTTTTGTGGCTTCATAAAAACTTGTAAGATTTGATTTATTAACTCGGTAATTTAAGCTGTGTTTGTCAACATAAATTGCATTGGGTCCGAGTTTTAGGTTGCCACTAATATCAATAGTGCTATGAATACCCAAGCTAATATTTTTGTTTGGCACAGGATAAACAAGGCTTTTTAATAGTTTTTGTTTGCCATTTCGTACTGCAAAATATTCTCCTTTGCAAAAATATAGTTTATGTTCTGGTTTTTTTAAACCTACCATTTCCGAAATTTTGTCTGCAAACAAGCCAGTTGCGTTTATTAGTATTTTTGATGTAAAACTGAAAACTCCCCCACCCTCTTTGACTGTTATTTTGTAGCCATCAGTAATTTTGTTTATTTCTACAACTTCCGAGTTGTAAGCAATATCAGCTCTGTTGTTTAATATTTCTGTTTCCAAATTTTTCATTAAAGAATAGGAATCTACAATGCCAGTTTGTGGAAAAAAAATTGCTTTAACCGCTTTTATGTTTGGTTCTAATTTATTTAATTCTTTTTGTTCAATTATTCTGCCATGTTTTACTCCATTTTTTTTAGCATTTTCAAAAATCTCAATTATCTTTTTTGCTTCATCGGTATTTGTTGCAACAATATATTTGCCACATTTATTGTATTTTATGTTATTGTTGTCGCAATAATCGTATAGTAATTTTTGTCCTCTTACACACAAAACCGATTTTAAAGAATTATGTTGATAATAAATTCCCGAATGAATTACTTCGCTATTACGGCTTGAGGTTTCTTGCCCAAACTTATTGTTTTTTTCTAATACTGCAACTTTATTTGTTGTTTTAGATAAATTAGCTCCAATTGCCAAACCCACAACACCTGCACCTATTACTGTTATATTAAAATCCATTTTATTCGGTTATAGCTTTTGAGTTTCTATGAGACATTTAAAGAAATATGCTTCGGGAATTAATTATATTGTATGATTTGATTATCAAAATTATATTTGATTGGAGGCTGTTCTAAGCTGTCAATAAAATCATTTATTAAAGGTCTGGTTTTATCCATTTCTTTATTTTTTTTCCAATCTGCCAATATTTGCTCAGGTGGGGGTAGTTTCAATATATTTTTCCAATTTTTCTACCATATTATTCATAGTTTATCTTTTTTATCCTGATTAATTGATAAATTCTCGTTATGAGATGCGTAAATGTCTGATAGATTTGAACAACCGCAGATTTTTAAATAATTGTAATAGTGAACTATTTCAAGTATTTTAACCATTTTTTGATAGGTCTAACAAACAAAGATTGGTATGATTATATGCAAGTTATTTTGTTACATTCGGTCATATATAAATCGTGGTATTATTTTTAAAAGCCTACCAATAAGTCCCCAACATTTTGTAACATAAACAACTTTGTTATTATTTCTAATTCCTTTAAACATTTGTTTTGTAACTTTATTAACAGGCATTACCCAAAATAATCCATCTCCTTTTGCCATATCAGTATCAACTAATCTAGGTCTAATGTCGGTAACGATAATAGGTTTCTTTATTTTTTTTGCTTTTTGTCTTAGTGCTTCTAAATAATTTATTTGATATGCTTTAGTCGCATTGTATGATGGAGCTTCTTGGCTTCCTCTAATTCCTGCCACAGATGTTATTGCTACAAGATGTCCAAATTCCTGTTTTTCGAAATAATTAAATGTCCAATCAATAATATTGGTAAAACCTGTTACATTCAAATCCTGACCTCTAAATTAAAATTAAAAAAATCATGTAAACAGCACATTACACGAC
>JAOZTW010000836.1 GCA_029938985.1 Bacteroidales bacterium
TTTTACTAACTTATCCCGTTTTGTAACTAATTGATAGTCATACCAACACTGTTTTATAGGGACTACCGAAACTTTAATATCTGAAAAAATTGAAGTTTTAGATAAACAAAAAAAGTAAATAGTTTTCTTATTTAGGAACAAGCCTACTGTTTATATGCTCAACATTTTCGCTTAATTCATTGCCTGCCTGCTCCAACGCAATTTCTAATTTTCTTTTTTCTTCTTCTTTTGGATTGTGTACCAGATAACAGTTAACGTTCCTTTGTTATCAGGCAAACCAGAGATGTTTATATTACCATAATTTTCCCAGCAATATTTAGCAATATTATTTAAACGTTCTATTCTGTTTAATTCTTCCTTTACTCCACCATCGGCTGTGATTTTAATATTTTTTATAAAAGTTTCTCAAAGTTCTTTCGTCTTCATTTTCATGATTTTTAATTTCTTTATTTTCGTCTTCTATTTGTAATAAAAGATTATGTTCTTTTTTTGTCTCAAATATTTCAGGTTCAATAGTAATAAAACTATTTGTTTCGTTAGCTATTGCTTTTAAATAAAGCAGTAAAGCCTTGCCTTTGGCAAGACTGTTGTCAATATTTATTGTTAGGGTTTCCATGTTATTTCTTACTTGTTTTAATGTTTTGATTTCTATTTTCTTTTATATTTTTCGTAAATATGTTTACGATGCAAAAAACGTTTTAAAGAAAAAACTTGGTTATCTTCATTTGTTAGTTCATTTTTATCCTTATCTATTTCTTCACCAATTCGGTAGCTGTTATCTACTTTTATACGGTAGGCATTTTTTGAACCTACTATTTTTTTTGTATTTGCTACTTTAAAAGGAATTTCGTCTTCGTTTTCAATGTTTTTTACAGTTTCCTTAATATTGGATACTACTTTTTTTACCTTTTTCAAAAGATTTTATAATTCTAAATTTCATATTATTACTGTGTTATAAAATCTCCGTTAAAAATTGAATTTAATTCATCGGCACTAACTTCTTTGGTGGCGGTTTTTTCTATTTCTTGTATAGCAAGTAACATTCCTTTGTCTTCTATCATTTCTAATTCTTGTTCTGTTAGCTCTTTTTGTTGTTGAATGTTTTCAATAGCAAGTTTATTCAACTCTGTAAACGATTTATATAAACTCAAAAAAATATCTAATTTTTTATTCCCCGAAAAAGGCATTAGCAAAAACTGATTGCCAACATTATTTTTTATAATTATAGGTTCATTAGTTTCGTTGTTGATTAGCTTAGTTAAATCTAATTCTTTATTTTTTGTTGTATATGTTTGCATAATTTTAAAATTTTTAAGTAAAATAATTTATTTATGTTTTCAATATCCCCCCTCCGCTGGTGTGAGCTTGTCGCTCGTATCCAACCTCTGTGGATGCCAGTTGGATACGAGCTACAAGCTCGCACAAGCGAGGGAGATATTTTTTAACAAAAATCCATTGTATTTGTAAATTAAGTTATTTGTTCCCTTTATTTTAATTTATAAATACTTACTTTATCCTATTACCATTATTATCAATAAAGAAAGTATCTTTCCCTATTCTTGCTTTTGCTTGACCATTTTTAAAATGGATTGTTTTGTCAGTTGTTGGAATATAATCAAATTTAGGTAAAATAATAACACTATCATTTTTATCCAAATATCCAAATTTTTCATTTGGCACAAATTTAAAAAGTCTCAAACCTTCACTTAAGTTGTTTGTCAAATATTGATATATTTCATTTTTAATTTTTTGTTCATATATCATTCGCTGAATAACTCTTCTTCCTTCGTCCTCTTTAATACTTATTGCAATATCTAATCTTGTAACATCATTTTCATTTCTGAAAAAACTATTGAATTTACCATACATGGTTTTATTTGCATTTTTAAAGTAAAATATTGCTGTATCTGCTAAAAGAATTATTTCACCATTAATTAAATCAACATCATTATGATATAAACTATCAACTTTAGACATTGCCTCTTCTGCAACTTCATTGTTTTTTTGATATTTTAGAAAACTTAAAAAACCAATAATAATAATTAAGATTATAAAAATAAAGATAGGTAAAACCCATTTTAATACCTTCTTCCTTTTTTTATTTTCTTTCTTTCTAAGTCTAATAGCTCTTGTTTTATTATACTCTGCTAAACGTTCAACTTCAGGATCAAGGTCATTATGTGATAAGATGTTTTCTAATATTTTTATTGCTTTTATAA
>JAOZTW010000005.1:0-3351 GCA_029938985.1 Bacteroidales bacterium
CTTTAATTCTAATATTTCAAAAAAAGCCTTGAACTTGACACTCGTGAAAAACGCCTTTATTTTTAATCTCAAATCTAAATCTGATATAAAATCGCTTCTCAATTGAGAAAAGCTTACAGTGCTTATTAGTAAAGCAACAATTATTAATGGAATTTTTTTCATGTTTATACAGATTAAAATGTTAGTAAATAAAAAAGTAAATTATTTAATATGTGTGGATTACAAATATTATATATAAAAAAACTTTTTTTAAATTAATTACAAATATAATAAAAAATAATTAAAACTTTTTTTAATTCTACTTTTTTTTTAAAATTGTAAAAAATTAGAAATTTAAAACCTGAAATGTGGAATTTGATACTTGTTGTTGATTTATTGTTATTTTAATATTAATTGACGGTAGCTATATTTCTTGTTTTCAATTTTAAAATAAAAAAAATATGGAAAAATATTCAGAAGATACTATAAAAACATTAAAATGGCAGGAGCATATTCGTAAACGACCTGGTATGTATATTGGAAAACTTGGTGATGGCTCTGCCGAAGATGATGGAATTTATGTTCTTCTAAAAGAAGTGGCAGATAATTCAATAGACGAATATATGATGGGCTTTGGAAAAAGAATAGAAATAAAAATCACTGATGAATCTGTAAAAGTGAGAGATTATGGACGAGGTGTTCCATTGGGCAAGGTGCTTGATATTTCATCAAAAATGAATACTGGAGCAAAATACGATTCCAAAGTTTTCAAAAAATCTGTTGGTTTAAATGGGGTTGGTATTAAGGCAGTTAATGCACTTTCAACCAAATTTATTATTTCATCGTATAGAGATGGACAAGAGAAAAAAATAGAATATTCGGCTGGTCAAGTTATAGAAGAACATGATATACAGGTTAGTAACAAAAGAAATGGTACTGAAGTTTATTTTGAACCAGACAAATCGTTGTTCACTAATTATAAATACATATCCGATTTTGTAAAACCAATGTTGAAATATTATGTTTACTTAAATTCGGGCTTAAAAATAAAATTTAATGGTCAAGTATTTTTTTCCAAAAACGGACTTTTAGATTTACTTACCGACAGTTTGAGTTCCGAGGCTTTGTATCCAATTATTCATTTAAAAGGAGAGGATATTGAGCTGGCTATTACTCACGGAAATCAATACGGCGAGGAATATTACAGTTTTGTAAACGGGCAACATACTATTCAAGGAGGGACGCACTTGCTTGTTTTTAAAGAGGCTGTTGTTAAGACAATTAGAGATTTTTTCAAAAAAGAATTTCATGTTTCAGATATAAGGTCTTCAATTATTGGAGCTATTGCTTTGAAAGTGGAAGACCCAATTTTTGAATCTCAAACAAAAACAAAACTTGGTTCAAAAGAAATGGTTCCAAATGGAATAAGTATTAGGAATTTTATTATGGATTTTATTACAACTGAGTTAGATAATTATCTCCATAAAAACGAAAATGTAGCAAAAGCAATTTTACAAAAAATACAAGCTTCAGAAAAAGAACGAAAAGCAATTTCTGGAATTAAAAAAATTGCTAAACAGAGAGCAAAAAAAATAAGTGTGCATAACAAAAAATTGCGAGATTGTGATGTACATTTTAATAGCAAACATAAAAGAAAAGATGAATCAACAATTTTTATAACAGAGGGAGATTCGGCAAGTGGTTCTATTACAAAAGCACGAGATGTGGACACACAAGCTGTTTTTAGTTTGAGAGGTAAACCTCTAAATACCTATGGTTTAACTAAAAAAATTATTTATCAAAACGAAGAATTTAATATGCTTCAAGCGGCTTTGGCGGTAGAAGATGGTATAGAAAATTTGCGTTATAATAATATTGTTATTGCTACCGATGCAGATATTGATGGAATGCACATTCGTTTACTTTTACTAACTTTTTTCTTGAACTTTTTTCCCGATTTAATTAAAAATAAACACCTTTATATATTACAAACACCTCTGTTTAGGGTAAGAAATAAAAAGAAAACCATTTATTGTTACAGCGAAGACGAAAAACTTGCGGCAATAAACGAACTTGGTAAAACTCACGAAATTACAAGATTTAAAGGACTTGGAGAGATATCGCCAGATGAATTTAAACATTTTATTAATAAAGACATTAGATTAGAACCTGTGGTTTTGAAAAAAGAAGACGCAGTAGCAGCTATGCTTAAATTTTATATGGGCAAAAATACTCCTGTAAGACAAGAGTTTATTATTGAAAATCTTAGAGTTGAAGAGGAAATATAAAATATTATTTTTAATTATATAAAACATCAAATTTACAACATGTATGAATATCTGCAATTAATGGACGAACTTAAATTGAACTTCAACCAAGAGGCTCAATTAATTGTTAATGTAATACTTGCATTTATTATGTTTGGTGTAGCTCTTGGAATAAAATTTGAAAATTTCAAGAAAATTATACTCAATCCTAAATCTATTATTAGGGGGGTTGTAGCACAGTTTTTTTTGCTACCAGCTTTTACCTTTGTATTTGTTTATTTATTAAGAAACTACATAACACCAACAGTAGCACTTGGTATGATACTGGTAGCCGCCTGTCCGGGAGGTAATATATCCAATTTTATATCCTCAATTTCACGAGGAAATATAGAATTATCAGTCAGTTTGACGGCAATTGCAACAGCTGCAGCAATATTTATGACACCATTAAATTTTACTTTTTGGGGTAATTTATTTACAAATTCATCAGAATTAGTTCAACCTATTCACATCCCTTTGTTTCGTGTTTTTAAAACAATTCTTATTCTGCTTGGAATTCCATTAGTTACAGGAATGTTGTTTTCGTGGAAACTTCCAAAACTAACGAAAAAAATAATTAAGCCAATTCAAATTATTTCAATTATTATTTTCTTTGGAATTGTTGCAGGAGCTTTTGCAGCTAATTTCAAATATTTTCTGAAATTTATTAAATATATCTTTTTTATTGTGCTTGCTCACAATGCCATAGCTTTACTTATTGGGTATTATTTTTCCACAATTACAAAAGCACCAAAAAAAGATAGAAGAACAATTACTATAGAAACGGGAATTCAAAATTCGGGTTTAGCATTGGTATTAGTTCTTAATCCAAACATTTTTTCACCCAACACTCACATTGGAGGCATGGTGTTTATTGCTGCATGGTGGGGTGTTTGGCATATAATTTCGGGACTCGGAATTTCGTTTTTCTGGTCTTATTTCGCAAAATATAGAATTAAGAATAAACGAAAAAGAAAGAAGTTTTAATTATTTGTTTTAATATTTTTCAATACACTATCAATGAAAAAACGTATCCCTTATGCCATCAGTAATTTTGAGACAATTG
>JAOZTW010000005.1:3451-26220 GCA_029938985.1 Bacteroidales bacterium
AGCAGTTGCAGTATGTTTTAGAGGAAATAAAGATTATAAAATTAAAATTTATTAAATTTAACACTATCAATGAAAAAACGTATCCCTTATGCCATCAGTAATTTTGAGACAATTGCTACCGAAAATTATTATTTTGTTGATAAAACAAAGTACTTAGAAGAGATAGATAATATCAAATATCCCGTATTTTTACGCCCTCGTCGTTTTGGAAAATCACTTTTTACTGAAATGATGCGTTGTTATTATGATTTAAAATACGCACATAAGTTTAAAGCTATTTTTGGAAATTATTATATTGGACAAAATCCTACAAAAAAACATAATAGTTATTTTTTTATTAATTTCAATTTTTCTGGTTTGCAAACTTATGCCGAAGATAATAAAGGCATTATAGAAAAACATTTTAATCTTAATAATAATTCTGTTATTTATAATTTTTTGCTTTATTATAGAGAAGAGTTAAAATTAAATGACAATATAATAGAAGTTTATAGAAAAAATTTTGAAAACAATTCTTCTGGTGCTCTCACTAATATAATAAACCTAATTTCTACACATGGTGGTAAATTGTTTATAGTAATAGACGAGTACGATGCCCTAACCAACGCAATGGCAATTCATTATCAGTATGCTCCTTCGCATAACAACGAATATTTAAACATTTTGAGTAAAAATGGATTTTTTAGAGGATTTTTTGAAACGATAAAAAAAGGAACAGCTTCTTCGGTAGATAAAGTATATGTAACGGGAATATTGCCAATTACTATTGCCGACATGAACAGCGGATATAATATTGCTAAATGGATAACTTTTGATAAAAAATTTACTCATTTATTGGGTTTTACTTATACCGAAACAGAAAAGCTTGTGAACACAATATATGCTGATTATAGTTTAAAAACTGATAAATCAGAAGTTCTAAAAACATTGAAGCAATATTATGATGGCTATAAATTTCATAAAAAAGGAGAATATTTATACAATCCAATGATGACTCTTTATTTTTTAAAACATTTAATAGCCGAAGAAGAATATCCCGATATTTTAATAGACGATAATTTACGTATTGACTACCGTCAAATAGCATTTATTTTTGGCAACAACACCGAAGGACGAAACAATATTATTACTCAAATAACAGAACATCAAGAATTAAATTTCTCTTCACGTTTGAACGTCAGTTTTAATATGAATAATTATAAACATGGCGATTATATCCCCGAAGGTTTGTATTATATAGGTATTTTATCTTATGGTAAATTTTGGAACAAGCTAAAAATACCTAATATTGTAACCTACAATATGACCCTTGAATATTTTAAAGAAATAAATAATTTCACTCCTTCTGGTTATCAAGTGTCCGAAATTATTCAAAGCTATCAATCGGTAGGTAATGTAAAAGAATTAATAAATAATTTTTTTGAAAAAATAATAAAAAGATTTCCTGGCGATTTTTTCAAAAATGCTAATGAGAGTTTTTATCATGGCTTGTTATTTCACGTTCTTTGGAGTACTTTTGCAAAAGATATTTACGAAGTTTTACCCGAATATAATTTTCCCACAGGTAGAGCCGATATAATGTTAAGGTCGTTTCCGAGTGCAGAGGTACAGTACGAATTGCAAGATATTTTTGAAATAAAACAAGTTGCCAAAAGTGCAAATGAAACAGAGTTTGAACAAAAATTTAAAGAAGTAAAAGCTCAAGCTCAAAAACATTTAACCGCTGAAAATAAAAATTGGCGAGCAGTTGCAGTATGTTTTAGAGGAAATAAAGATTATAAAATTAAAATTTATTAATAAACAATAAAAGTTTAAAAATGAAAGAATTGTATCCATTAAAATTCCACTCAATATATAAAAATAAAATATGGGGAGGCAAAAAATTAGCGGAAAAACTTGGAAAAAAAACAGATATTGAACAAAAAATTGGCGAAAGTTGGGAGATTTCAGGTGTGCAAGATAATATTTCCGTAGTTGAAAATGGTTTTCTGGCAGGCAATGAGATTCAAGAGCTAATAGAAATTTACATGGGAGATTTGATAGGAGAAAAAATATTCAAAAAATTTGGAGTTGAATTTCCGCTTTTGTTTAAATTTATTGATGCAAATGACAAACTGTCAATTCAAGTACATCCAAATAATGAGATTGCAAAAAAACGTCATAAAGCTTATGGAAAAACTGAAATGTGGTATGTGCTTGAGACAGAAAAAGATGCAGAAATAATTATCGGTTTTAATCAAGAGTTAGATAAAAAAGATTATATAAATGCTTTTGAAAATAACAAATTAAAGCAAATTTTAAATCATGTAAAAGTAAAAAAAGGTGATGTGTTTTTCTTGCCTTCTGGTAGAGTTCATTCTATTGGAAAAGGAGTGTTACTGGCAGAAATTCAGCAAACATCTGATATAACATACCGAATTTATGATTGGGAAAGAAAAGATAAAAATGGGAATCCAAGAGAATTACACGTAGATTTAGCAAAAGACACAATTGATTTTAAATTTCATGAAAACTATCTTCAAAAATATGAACAAAAACTAAATGAAACGGTAAAACTTGTTGATTGTGATTTTTTTTCATGTAATGTTATAGAATTTAACAAATCAAATGAGCGAGTTTATATTGAAATTGACTCTTTTGTTGTATTAATGTGCGTAGAGGGTAAATTTGAGATAGATACAAATCAAAATGAGAAAGTTAAAATAAAAAAAGGAGAAACAGTGTTAATACCTGCTGAAATTGATATTGTAAATTTATTACCAATTGAAAATACTAAAGTTCTTGAAATTTATATTAAGTTAAAATGAAATAATTAATAAACTCAAATTAATATAAATAATGGTACGGCTTTTGAACAATCAATACTAAAAAAGGATTTATAAAATATGAGAGTGTTACAGAATAGAAAATACAGTTAATATTTCAACAGTTGTTTTAAAATATATTTTAGTGAAAATGAAATAATTAAGTAGTTTCAAGATGCGATATTTATTGTTCTTTTAATAATTTAATAATCTGCAAATAGTGAGCTATTTAATGATATTTTTAAAATTATTAAAAGGGCAAAATAAACAAGTAGATTGGGCTTAGTTATTTTTTCTTTTTCACTTAAATATATAAGTTAAACAATTTTTTTAATATTTATTTTGTTTTATCAATTCAAAATTCTAATTTTGTAAAAATGGTTTTTTCAATATTTAGTGAAAATGAAATAATAAATAATTCCAGAATACGTCGTTTTTTTGTTTTTTTCGTATTTTAACAAATCTGCAAATAGCGAGCTATTTAATGACTTTTTAAAATTTTTAATAGGACAAAATAAACAAGTAGATTGGGGTTCGTTGTTTTTTCTTTTTCACGTAACAAAATTTTTGAGGTTTAAATAAACTAATTAAAACTACTTTGTTTGTGAATAACTCCAAAAAAAGCATAAAAACCATTTGTAGAGAAAGTAAAATTAATACTTAAAATAAGTATTGATAAAGTAATGAAAGAATTAGAAAAATGACATACAAATTGACTTATGAACAATAATAATTTTGAAATAATTGTAAAAACATTGGCAGGACTTGAACCTGTTTTAGAGCAAGAATTAGTAAGGATAGGAGCAAAAAAAATAAAACAATTAACTCGTGCCGTTAGTTGTGAGGGCGATAATAAAATATTGTACAGAATAAATTATGAGAGCCGTACTGCTATTAGGGTTTTGAAACCAATTGTAGAATTAAGAGCAAACAATCAAGAACAGTTATACGATGAAATTAAAAATATTCCTTGGGAAAACTTTTTAGATTGCTCAAAAACATTTGCAATAAATAGTGTGGTTTATTCCGAAATATTTACTCACAGTGGATATGTAACATTAAAAGTAAAAGACGCTATTGTTGATAGATTTAGAGAAAAAACGGGCAATAGACCATCAATTGATACAAAATTTGCAGATGTAAGAATAAATATTTTTATTCAAAAAGATGTATGTAAAGTGTCGCTTGATAGTTCTGGAACACCTTTATACAAAAGAGGATATAAAAACAAATTAGGCTTAGCCCCCTTGAACGAAGTACTTGCTGCTGGTATGATTTTATTGTCGGAATGGGATCAAAAAACAGATTTTGTTGATTTTATGTGCGGATCAGGAACTTTGGTAGTTGAAGCAGGAATGATAGCTTTAAATATACCACCTCAAATAAAAAGAGATGATTTTGCGTTTAAAAATTGGAATGACTACGATGCGAATTTATGGGAAAACATAAAAGAAAAAGCGAGACAACAAATAAGACACGAAGACGATTTAGAGTGTAGAATTTTTGCTTCAGATATTTCGTTAAGTGCAATAACTATCACAAGAGGACATATAAAAAATGCCTTCTCCGAAAGAATAATTACAACACAAAAAACGGATTTTAGAAAATTAAAATTACCTGAAACACCTAAACATATAATAATCAACCCTCCGTATGGAGAACGATTGCAAAAAACAGATACAGATTTGTTTTATGAAAAAATTGGAAATGAATTAAAACAAAAATATTCAGGCTCGGAAGCATGGATTTTGGGCGGAAATTTGCAGTCAGTAAAAAAAATAGGACTACGACCGTCAAAAAAGAAAACTCTTTACAATGGAGCAATTGAATGTAAATTTCTTAAATATGAAATGTATTCTGGAAGTAAAAAAAAGAAATATCAATAAAATATTTGTAATCAGCCTTTTACGTTGAAATTATTGCTATTTTTATACAAAAAAAAGCATAAAAAGATATATTATTAATATAAAACAAAAAAATATATCAAATAATTTTTTAGTTTTATTATTATTTTCTTATCTTTGTTTTTTTAGTGAAATATAGTGATTGTAATTTTAGACTTATAAAACAAATTAAATAACCAAATACAAAATTAGTGAAAATGAAATAATAAGTAGCTTTAATACACACCGTTTTTTGTTTTTTGCCATTTTTCATAAATGCAAATTACAGCGTTATTTTGATTATTTTAAAATCCTCATTTACAATAGTAAACTGCGGTATTTAAAAAATAAAAATGCCTTGTACTTTACACTTATGAAAAACACCTGTTTTTTTCTTTTTCACTTAGATTGAATTAACTAATTTTAGTTATGTGTTTTTCTTAAAACGAACAAATTAAGTGGAAAAGAAAAAATAATGAAATTCAACATACTTTTTTATTTTGCCCTTTAATAGATTAAAAGAACAAAAAACGAAGTATATTTGAGTTACTCTATTGTTTCATTTTTACAAAGAAAATTAAGGCAAACATAATAACATTATTATTTATATTTCGTCAAGTATTTTACTGTAACCAAAGAACCGATAATGGCTTTTGAATTAAACAAAATATATAAAGATTTTCAGAAAAAAGATATTTATTACTCTTATAAGGGTGCTATTACCTCTGAATTAGTTGAGGAGGGTTTGGGACTTATTGAAGATAAATTAATAGATGTAAATAAAAAAATAAAACGAAAAGCATACTATGTTTCAGTAGAAACGTTGCAAAATTTATTTCATCATGTTGAAACTCCAGAAGAGATAGCAAAATCAAACAATATTGGCGAAAGATTCGCAATATTTGTATTCTATCGTTTAAATGAGAGTGTTTTTGTATTAACAAGTGGAAACTTTGTTAATGAAACAACTATGCAATTTCTGAAATCAAGAATAGAACAATTAAATTTATTATCCAAAGATGAAATTAAACATCTTTATAAACGCATTCTTAACAACGAAGAGTTTTCGGAAAAAGGTGGTGGTGGACTTGGTATGATAGATATATTAAGAAAAACAGGACATAAATATGAATATAGTTTTGCTAAATATGATGAGAACTATTATTTCTACACACTTACAATAAAAATATCATAAACAATAATTAAATATATAAACAATGGAAGCTATAAAAAAAGACGGCTCACAAAAAACTCCGACTATAAATTTTGATGCTGATACTGGTACAATAGAAATGAAAGGACGGTCAATTCCTGAAAATGCAATTGAATTTTACAGACCTCTTGTTAAATGGTTAGATGAGTACGCAAGTGTTTCAAAAGATGTAACTGAAGCCAACATACAATTAGAATATTTTAATACAAGTTCGTCTAAATGTATATTAGATGTATTCAAGAAACTTGAAGTTATCAACCAAAAAGAAGGTAAAAGTGTCATTATCAACTGGTTCTACGAAGAAGACGATGAAGACATGCTTGAAGCTGGTGAGGATTATCAATCAATTCTTAAGATTCCTTTTAAAATGATAGAAATGGAAGAATAATTATTATATAACTAAATTATCTATAATGCAATTTGTATAAGTATTTTATATTTATAATAATCTCTATTAACACACATAAAGTGTCAAATATTGTTGAAATTTTAAGATTTTATGTTTGCAAACAAAATGTTAAAATTGTACTATCAACTTTGTGCCTTAATAGAGATTGTTAGATTAAAAGATTTTGGCGTTTTTCACGAGTATCAATTTCTTCGTTAATTTTGAAATATTAAAATGCTCATTTACAAAGGTAAACTTTAATTCTAATATTTCAAAAAAGCCTTGAACTTGACACTCGTGAAAAACGCCAAGATATTAAATTGGTTTTTCAGCAAAAAATATTTCCTCTGCATTTGTTGTAGTTATAGAGGCTACCTCATTTAACGAAATATTTTTAACCTCTGCTATTTCTTTAGCAATATTTAGGATATATGCACTTTCATTTCGCTGTCCTCGCATTGGAGATGGCGTAAGAAATGGGGCATCTGTTTCAAGAACAATATGTTGTAAATCAACTTTTTTGAGTACTTTTCTTAAATTTGTATTTTTAAAAGTTACCACACCTCCAATTCCAAGTTTAAATCCCTTATAATCAATTATTTTGTTTGCTTGAGTAATATTCCCTCCAAAGCAATGAAAAATCCCTTTTAAATCATTGTCGTTGTATTGGTCAATTATTTTAAAAACCTCATTAAAAGCTTTTCTTGTATGAATAACTATTGGCAAATTATGTTTTTTTGCTAATTTTATTTGATATATGAAAGCCTCTTTTTGATATTCTAAAAAAGTTTTATCCCAATATAAATCTATTCCAATCTCGCCAATTCCATAAAATTTGTGTTTTTTCAAATTATTTTCTACAACTAACATATCTTTTTCATAATTTTCTTTTATCGAACTTGGATGAATTCCAATCAGGGGAAAACAATTTTCGGGAAATTTTGAAACAAGTCTCATCATTTTTTCTACTGTAGAAATATTCACATTTGGTAGAATAAAACGATTTATATTATTATTTAAAGCTCTGATAATTACTTGCTTTATGTCATTATCAAATTCTTCTAAAAAAAGGTGTGTGTGTGTGTCTATAAAATTCATATATAATTTTTTTAAAATAAATAAAAAACAAAGATAAAAATATATTTATTTTTTCTTAATTTGCAGTGGAAAAAATAATTTTTCTATTACTATTAAGCCATATTAAAATAAATAATTGACAAATTTAAACGAAATTATTTTTGTTTTTAACAATTCAATAAATATAATAATATCAAGATATTTGCGTGTTTATTGAAGAAGATAAAAGCAAAAAGAACAAGTTTAAATCGTTAATTATTTCATTTTCACGTTACAACATTACTTTATACAGCTGTCTAATAATTTAACAAATATATATATGAATAATTCAAATACAGAAATTGATTTAATTGCCCTTCTTATAAAAACTACAAAATTTATAAAACAGTATTTTATCCTATTTGTAATATTTTTATTTATAGGTGTTGTATTTGGTGTTATTGCTTTTGTTGTTATACCAAAAAATTATTACTCCGAAATGCTTGCAACCACAGGCTTAGAAAGTGAATATTATACAGAAACCAATGAAAAAATGACAAAAAAAGAAGTTGAATTAATAGCTACTACATTAAATAATTTGAATAATTTTGATGATTTTAAAAAACAAGGGTTGGTTAACAATGTGAAAATTGGAAAAATAGAAGCTTTACTTGTAGAAGAAGATAAAAATATAACAGAAATTAAAATTTCAATTGACTTAAACTCCAAAAGTGACATAAAATTTCTTACAAGTTTTTTAAATGAATATTTAGAAAAAAATGAATATATCAACAATAAATTAGAAATGCAAAAAACAAAAAACTCGAAGTTGATAAAAAAATTTGATTTGGAAATTTCCGAATTAGATTCTCTACAAAAATTACATTTAAAAAGAAATTTTGCAGATAATCAAATTGTATATGATAATAGCTCTGCTATGAATCATCAAATTCTTCTTAAACTTTATGAGAAGAAATTAATTTTACAAAATAAAAATACGAAACCACTCATTGTTATTACAGATTTTTTTCCTGCTAAAGAAAAAGAAAATAATAAAATATTTATTATTCTTGTTTTTGCTTTTATTTTTCTATCTATTGGAATTGCTGTAGCAATGATTAAAGAACTTTTAAAACTATCAAAATAAAAAAATGAGAACTAAAAAAATACAAATAATTGTTTATTTATTAATAATTGGAATATTTTTTTCAAGTTGCTTTTCTGAAAAAAAATATTTTAATGTTAAAAAAATTCAAAAAATTGAAGAGTTTACCGAAGAAGCAATAATTTATTCGCTACCAAAAACTACTATTGTTGTTGAAGTTGAGATAACTAAAATTATTCAAACAAAAGGACCATTTAATGAATATACAGAACAATTACTTGGTAATCTTGGAAGTACAATAAATTCAAATAATACAGAGTGGAAAATTTCAGATATAGATTTTTATAGCTATCCTGAAACAGATACTTCAAATATATATGTAATTAATACTAATTCTAATAATTTCTCTAATTGTGTTAGATTATCAGAAGAGGGATTTTTATTAAGTATAAATCAAGAAGTTGATAAAGAACATAATTTTTATAAAGCCCAAGAAAAAGACTTGTATAAGATTAATCAAAACGAATATCTATCTTATGGAAAGCTATCTTTGGACAAAAATTATAAAGAAGTTTTTGATACTATTTATCAAACAAAACAGACAGATACATCTATTATTAGAATACCTGTAATTAAAAAAAGTATAATTAAAAAGTCAATAAAAGAACAATCAGAAGAACTTGCGGAGGAAATACTGATTCTTAGAGACGACCGTAAAGCTCTTCTTGTGGGTGAAGGCGATAATGAATATTTACCAGATGGAGACGCTTTGAAATTAATGATTGAAAAACTTGAAGACTTAGAACAACAGTATCTTACTATGTTTGTTGGAGAAACAAATATTGAAACATATCATTATAAATTTGAAATAACACCAACTATTGAAAATCTAAATTCACAAATAATTTTGTTCCGTTTTACTCCTGTATTAGGTATTCAGTCTTGGAGCAACTCGTTAGGTGAGCCAATTGTGCTTGAACTACAAGTAAAAAACGATACCAAACCTATTAATAATTATATAAAATTAAAAGAAAATTCAATTAAAGAATCAAAAAAAGAAATTCCTCAGGGATTATTTTATCGTATTCCAGAAAAAACAACTGTTGTTGTGAAAAAAAATAATAAAACACTATCCAAATCAAATATATATATTGCACAGTTTGGTACAGTTAATTCTTTGCCAGCAAAACTTTTTTTAGATAATAATAATTATAGTATTGATTTTTATTATGATTTGGGTTCAATTAAAAAAATAGAGAAAAAATAGGAGCTTTTTACAAATATTAAAGATAAATATTTTATGCAAGATTTTTTTCAAGGTTATAAGGGCAGAGCACTCGAAGTATTGAAGAAGTATAATGTGAGAGTGTGGGGACAGGCAACATTTGAAACCACAAGAGGTCAGTTTGTTGGAACTGTACTTCCACGTTCGGAAAACGATGATGATTTACATATAGTATTGAAAATTCCTACTGGATACAATATAGGTATTGATATACAGACTATTACAAGTGCTAAAGAAACAGGGTATAAAAAAGCAAATTATAAAATTCCAGAAAAAGAATTTCCATATACCGAAAATTTTCCAAATGTAAAATTGTTTGGAACAGGTGGCACAATAGCATCAAGATTAGATTATAGAACAGGAGCAGTAATTCCTGCATTTTCGCCAGGAGAACTATATGGAGCTGTTCCAGAACTTGCCGATATTTGTAACCTTACAACAGAAAAAGTGTTTGCAGTATTTAGTGAAAACATGGGACCTGCTCAATACAAACAACTTGCAATTGCAATAGGGAACGAAATTGAAAACGGAGTAGATGGTATTGTAATTGGACATGGAACTGACACCTTGCACCATACAGCTTCGGCACTTTCGTTTATGGTGCAAAATCCTCCTGTTCCAATTGTGCTTGTTGGCTCACAACGCTCATCTGATCGCCCATCTTCTGATGCCGCTTTGAACCTAATTCATGCAGCCTATACTGCTGGACATTCTGATATTGCAGAAGTTATGGTGTGTATGTTTGGACCAACCTCTGATGAATATGGTTTTTTGCATAGAGGAACAAGAGTACGAAAAATGCACTCTTCGTATCGTTCTACGTTCAGAACAATTGGAGATATACCGTTGGCTACAGTTTCGAGAACTAAAATTACATTGCAAAAAAAAGATTATAATCATCGCAGAAAAGATACTAATGTTACAATAAAGCCTTACTTTGAAGAGAAGGTTACAATGCTGTATTATTATCCACACATGAGTGCTGATATATTTGATGCAATGGTAGATAAAGGATATAAAGGAATAATAATTATTGGAACAGGACTTGGACATGTGAATAAAGAATTGTATCCTGCTATTGAAAGAGCAACGGCCAAAGGTGTAGCAATTTACATGACATTACAAACGATATGGGGATATGTACACATGTTTGTGTATGATACTGGACGAGATTTAATGGCAAAAGGAGTTGTGCCATTGGGAAATATGTTGCCAGAAGTAGCCTTTGTAAAATTAGGTTGGGCATTAGGACAAACATCAGATTTAGAAAAAGTTAAAGAAATAATGCTTACTTCAATAAATGATGAAATTACAGAAAGAGAACCATATAATGGATATCTTGTTTATCAGGGAGGAAAAGGTGTGCCTGAAGTGGAAAAATTTATCAAAAATTTCAGAAAATAATAATATTTTTTTTGTTTGTAAATATTTATATTAATTTTGTAAAGTTAAATTAACATTATAAACATAAAGCATAAAGTCGGAAACGACAATTAGCAATTAATTATTTGTTTTAATATGTCTAAGTACCCATACAAAAGTTTTTACATTTTTGTATTTTTTTAAGCACATAATTGTATCATTGAACCATTGAACCATTAAATAATTGTATCATTCCTTACTAATTATTTCATTTTCACTAAAATACAATTTTTTATAAAAAAGGTGTTAAAAAACAAATTTTATATTTCATCTAATAATTAAGTAGTTAATGCTTTGTAACTTACAAAAAAATATAGTATGGAAATTCAAATAGAAATACTTGGAGGAGGGACTAACAAACAAAAACAGTTAATTCACTTAAAATCGTATCTTGAAAAAGCTCGAATATCAGAATTACAAAATATTAAAATTGAAAGAACCGATGCAAAAGCAGGAGAAATGGGAGCTGGTTTAATAAAAGGTATATCTTCTCTTTTATTAGGAGGAGCGGGTCCTTTTACAAAACTTGCAGAAGCATTGGTTAAATATGTTGAAATTATGCGTTCGGAAGTTAAGTTGAAAAATAGAAACGGCGAAGAGCTTGTGATTAATGCAAAATTAAATAAAAAAAGTATTAATGAGCTTGTGGATAAATTTTATGCAGAAAGTAGAAATCAACCAGATAATGTAGTAACCAAAAAGGCTGATAGCGAAAAAAAGAAATTAGAAAAAAAAGAAGAGGAAGTTAAACCAAAAAAAACAGAAGACAAATCTGAAAAAGAAAAAACAAAACTGCAAGATGAATCCAAACCGCAAGATGAAAAAAATGTAGTAATAAATATTTTCAAAGAAAAATTATAAATCTTTTGGCGTGTTTCAAAAATGTCTTTAATCATCACACTTTTGAAACATGCCAATATATGATTATAAACCAATAAGTACCCATACAAAAGTTTTTACACATTTATATTTTTTTAATCTATTGGTTTATAATTACATAATTGTATCATTGAACCATTGAATAATTGTATCATTCCTTAGAATAATAATGTCATTACTTAGAATTTATTTAGGAATTGTCAAAAAATAAGTTTGGAAATTGTGTTATTATTTCATTATTTTTAGAAAATAAATTAAGTTTCAAATAATTCTATTCGTAATTTATTTTAGATTTTAGAAATAGCAAACTAATTTTACAGTTTCCGAACTTATTATTTTACAATACCTTACTGACAAATTTTTATAAAATCTATGCTTGCCGATTGGACAATCAAATCCTCGTGTTTTTTAAATACTTCTTCTCCAATTAACGATTTTACTTTCGCAATAAATGCTTCTTGTGTTTTAAATTCTACGTCTTGAATTTCTTTTAATTTATCTACAGCATCTGGGGCAACTTGTTTCACGTATAACATTGCTATTTCGTTTCCTGTTAGCATATAAATAGTTTTATAATCTACAAAATCATTAACAGAGTTCCATTCCCAAGTTCCAAAATTCCATTGTTCCATGTATCCATTGTTTCTGTCAAATTTTCCTTGGTCGCCCGGATATAAATAATATTCTTTATAATCATCTTGACGTAGCCAAACTGTTCTACCACAGTTGTTTTCATAATATACCCAGTCGTTGCTTGGCGAGCGTAAAAAACTTAGATTTCCAAGTTCTGCATTTGACATCTCTATTTGTGCTTGAGTTTCTTCTGCCCATTTTGTGAATGTAGGATTTCCAGTTTTAGCTTTATAAGTAACTGTTCTTAGTCCAACAAATTCGGAATCATTACCTGAAGCAATTTCATAAACAAATTTTAACTTATGATTTCCTGCTGGTAGCTTTGCTAATGCCTCCATAAAAACAACAGAGAAAGCAGATTTTGCAATCATAACAGTTTCTTCTGGATTATAAATAAGGTTTGGAAAATCGCTATAACCATCAAATATACTGTGTCTTATATCTTGTGCTATAATCTCATCTCCTTTTTTGAGTGTTAAAATATACTCGGTAAGACAATACATATATTTATCTTTTATTGCTTGGTCAAAATTTATATTTACTGAAATTTTTTGTCCATCGGTAAACGAAAGAGGCTTATTTGCAGCATAACCTTGAGTTGAACTTCCTGTTTTTAGACTCATACGAACATTGTCAGTTTTCCCTGATATATTGGCAGTTGCTCTAAAATTTTCATATTTAGGAATACCTATATATTCTCTTTCCATCCAACAAACACCGTCTTTGCTTCGGTTACTTAAAGTAGAAATAAATTGTCCCGCTTTTACTTCAAAATTATATCTATAAACATCATTATCGTAGAATAAATCTATATAATATTTACCCTCGGAAGATAAAATTTCTGAATACATAACATACTTATAATCTTCGCCAGGTTTTGTAAGAAATATATTATCAGTAAGTTTCCATTTTTTATTATGACTTAATTCTTTGTCTAAATATCCTCCAAGATATGTATCGTTTCCCGATTTATTCTCCTTCATTAATCTAACACTTATTGGTGTTGCATCTACAAAACCGCCTTCAATATCAAGTATAGCTTCGTAAAATTTGAATACTAACTCGCTATTTTCTACAGGTTTTCCATATTCTATTCTTTTGGCAGTTATTTTTCCTAAATCTTGCATAGGAGCATTAACAAACCAACCAGTTTTATCATTTTTATTTACAGACTGTATAATATCAAAATCTATTTTGTCTGCTAATTTCTCATCAATTTGAAATTCTAAAGAATACTTACCAGCTTTTGTAATATTAAAATTAGAAGAACAACTTCCTTCTGTCCACTCGCTAATTGAATATTCAGAAATTCCGTCATATACAAATTCATGGATTGTTTGATTATTTAATTTTAAAACTGCTGATAATTTATGAAGATTTTCTCTATTCCCATAATTCGCTTTTGGTAGATTTTTAATCATAATTTTTTTCACTTCTAACTTACCAGATGCTGGGTCAAGTATAATATTCTCGAACAAGCCTTGATATTCTACAAAAATAGTGTTTGCGTCAAATGAAAGTCCTTCTAAATTATTTGATTTTTCATTTACTACTTCCGTTTCAGTTTTTTCATCTGTTTTGCCCTCTTTCTTCGTTTTATCATCTTTCTTCTTGTTTTTGTCTTTAACAGTTTTTTTTGCTTTATTAGCAATGTCTTTCCAGTTTTGTGCGTAAATATCTCCGCCATGTGTTACTGCTACCGATAATAATAATAGAAATAAAATTCTGCTTATTTGTTTCATGGTAATAATAATTTAAAAGTTTGTAAGGAATGATACAATGGTTCAATTATTCAATGGTTCAATGATAGAATTATGTTGCTATAATTCAATAGATTAAAGAAATACAAATGTGTAAAAACTTTTGTAAGGGTACTTATTAATATGCTTTATTAAAGTTAATCAGGTTTTCTGATTTTATATATATTGTTCAATTAAAGGTCTAAAGTCTCCATTTATTTTATTTTACATATTACCATCATAATGGACGTGGAGTTGAAAATATCCAAAAACTTATTCACAATAATATAAACAATATTTTTTATAAATCATTGAAGTTTAAGATGTAAACCAATTTCTAATTCATAATTCCTAATTCTTAATTTAAAAATTTAAAATATTTTACAAAGATATGTTAAAAAGTTATTGCTGTCAATCCGTAATTATCCGTATTTTTAGTACGTAAAATTACTGATTAAGTAAAATTATTATTATTTTGCACAAATTTAATAATCAATTAACCTAGATAAAAACTTTACAAACCAGTGAAATTCAAACTATTAATATGACAACTTTAATTAAATTAAATATATTATTATGTTTTCTTCTAATAATAAATGTATCTTATTCGCAAACATCAAAAGTTGATAGTTTGAAAAATTTACTTGAAACTGAAATTCCTGATACGATGCAAATAATTGTATTAAACAAACTTGCACTCGAATGTTCGTATGAATCTATGGAATTGGCACAAGAATATTCTATGAATGCAATTGATTTGTCTAAAAAAAATGCAGATAAGAAATTTTATATTGAGTCGCTACTAATACTGAGTAAAATTTATAAAGTAACTGGTAACTACGAAGATGCAATTAATTATGGTTTTAAAGCACTTAATTTGGCAGATAGTTTAAATTTTCCTATTTATATTGCAAAAACGTCTAAATATATTGGTATAAGTCATTATAGATTAAAAAATTATCAAAAAGCACTTGAATTTCAGAACAAAGCATTGGAAATATATATTGCTTTAAATCTATCGCTTTATGAAGCAGATTGTTATACTAATATAGGTGTTATTTATGACGAAACTGCCGAATTTGAAAAAGCAATTGAATATTATAATAAAGCTTTTGAAATATACGAAGAAAAAAATAATTTGTCTGGCATGTCAGATATTTATAATAATTTAGCAGGAATTTCTTATCAAAAAAAAGAGATTGACAAAGTTATTGAATATATCAATAAATCAATAGAATTAAAAAAGCAATTGAACGATAAAATTGGAGTTGCGTTTACTTTAATAAATCGGGGAGGGGTTTATAATCAAACAGGAAACTACGAGCAAGCTGTAATAAGTATTGAAGAAGGAATTGAAAACGCTGTGGAAATGAACATTTTACCTTTAGTTAATCAGGGATATTTAACTTTATTAGAAATTTATGAAGAACATAATGATTACAAGAATGGATTTGAATGCTATGGTTTGTATATTCAAACAAAAGATAGTCTTTTTAATATTGAAAAAACAAAAACGATTCAAGAACTTCAAACAAAATATGAAACAGAAAAACAAAATGTAAAAATACAAGAACTTAAAATTCAACAAATAAAAGATGCCGATTTGAAAAAATTGTTTCTAATAATTATTATTTCTTTAGCAATAATAACTATTTTAATTATCTCATTTTTTGTACATAGATTAAAGGTGAATAAAATTTTGCAAGCTAAAAACCTTGAATTAGAACAACTGAACAAAACACAAATCAGAATAATGAGCATTATTTCACACGATTTAAAAGCTCCGTTATCTGCTTTTTATGCCATAACCAATTCTCTAAAAACAAAATATTCTAAAATTAAAAAAACAGAAGTAGAAAAATATTTTAACAGAATGTTAAATTCGGCACTTGCACTTAAACTTCAACTTGAAAATATGCTAAACTGGGCAGTTGGACAGTCAAATAAAATTATTGTTGAAAAAAATAATTTTTATTTATTTATTTTATCTATAAAAATTATAATGATTCTACAAGAATCTGCTAACGAAAAAAATATTTTAATTGAAAATAATATTAACAACAATTTTGAAATTAATACTGACGGTAAACTTCTCGGTATTGTTTTGAACAATTTAATTTCTAATGCTATAAAATTTTCAAAAGCTGATAATAAAATAATTATTTCGGCAAAAAAAGATGCTGAAAAAATAATTTTATCTGTAAAAGATTTTGGAATAGGAATGTGCAAAAAAGATGTGATAAATTTATTTACCGATACCGAAATTTCCGTAAAAAATGAAAATAGTGGTACTGGTTTAGGATTAGTAATAAGTAAGGATATTGTAGAGAAACTCGGCGGTAAAATTTGGGCAGAAAGTGAATTAGAAAAAGGTACAGAAATATTTATTATGTTTTAATCTTCAAATTATGAAAAAAACAACTTTATTCTTAGTAGATGACCACCAAATAGTTATTGATGGAATTGCATCTTATTTAATAGGCAACAATGATTATGAACTTATAGGAAGTGCTAAGTCTTCGAGAGAACTATTTATTTTTTTGGAAAACAAACAACCCGACATTATAATCTTAGACATAAAACTTCCAGGACTACAAGGATTTCAAATATCAAAAATACTCACAGATAAATATTCAGATATAAAAATTGTCTTCCTTAGCTCAAATACAGACAAAGAGTCGTTAAACGAAGCAATAAAATCGGGAGCGTTAGGTTACTTATCCAAAGATATTTCAGAAGAAGAATTTTTGTTGGCACTTAACAAAATAAAAAATAATGAAAATTATTTTAGTTATGGTATGCAACAACAAGTATATAACAGTTTTACGAAAAATATTCAAGAAAATACTAAATATCATCTTATTCCGCTAAGTCCACGAGAAATTGAGGTAATAAAATTATTTGTAGATGGTTTGCTTTATAAAGAGATTGCATCTCGCCTATCCATAAGCCCACGAACAGTAGAAACCCATAAGAAAAATATATTGGAAAAACTAAATCTTAAGAATACAGTAGATTTAGTTAAGTATGCCATTAAGAATGGTATTATTTCTCTATAAATTAAAATGTTAAGTCATTATTTGACAATTACAAAAATATAACTAAAATTAATATTAAATTTTCTGTTATTCGAAAAGTCAAAAAACACACACTATTATATTTATCTTTGAAAGATATCCATTGCGTCCTTCTCCTTGCGAAGACGTTCGTTGAAACATTCTACACAACTCGCCTGCTTTAACTTTCAATATTTTGAATAATTCAGGATTTATAACATCTAATTTATCTATTTTATTAATATTAGGCTACCCTCATAAGGTTGGATAGTGATGATTACCAACGATTTTACGTGGGTAGCCTCATATTATAATAAAAAATTGACAAATTTAAATGAAGTTATTTTTTTTAACAATTTAGGCATATTAAAATAATTATAAGGACACTCCTATAAACTCAAAAATCAAGGCTTTCAAAATTTTTAAAGTTTGAGTTTACTCCTGTAAATGAGTGTTTTAATATGCCTTATACTTGTTAAACATGTCATACAATCTATTATTTTTATAATTCCTAATTTACTCAAACTCTACAAGTAAGTGATTTTTAGGAATAATTTCATTTATTTTCACACAAATAGTTTTTATTGTTCCACTAATTGGTGCTTTTATTCTGTTTCGCATTTTCATAGCTTCCAATATTAATAAATCATCTCCTTCATTTACTTTGCTACCCACTTCAATATTAATTTGTTCAATTGTACCAGGAATGAACGAAAAAACTTTTGAAACATCTGGTATTTCCCATTTTTTTCTATTTTTAAAATTATCTGAAATTTGAGTTTTATAAAGCGTTTCGTTTATATTAAGGAATTCGTATTTTTTATCTTCTGACATAATATAATAATTAAAAATTAATAATTGGCTACTCATAGCAACTCAACACAGAGACTTTGGTTTCTATGAGTAAGCTTTAACAATTCCTTTTTTTAAAATGGAGGTATTCCATGCTTCCTTTCAGGTGTTTGAACACTTTTGTCCGAAGACACTTCTAAGGCATGTATCAAAAATTTGCGTGTTTCATGAGGTTCTATTACTGCATCAATATAACCTTTTCCTGCTGCAACATAAGGATTTGCAAATTTTTCTTTATACTCATCCATTTTTTCTTGACGAACCTTATCTGGATTGTTTGCCATTGCAATCTCCTTTCTAAAAATAAGATTTGCGGCACCCTCTGGTCCCATAACTGCAATTTCGGCATTTGGCCAAGAAAAAACAAAATCAGCACCAAGATGCCTTGAGTTCATGGCTATATAACCACCACCATAAGCTTTACGAAGAATAAGAGTAAGTTTTGGAACTGTTGCTTCGCTATACGCATAAAGAATTTTTGCACCATGTCTTATCACACCTGCATGTTCTTGGTCAACACCTGGCAAATAACCTGGTAGGTCAACCAAAGTAATAATCGGAATATTGAAAGCATCGCAATAACGAATAAATCTTGCAGCCTTGTCAGAAGAGTCTACATCAAGAACTCCAGCCATAAAATCTGGTTGATTTGCAACATAGCCCACAGATTCTCCTTCTATTCGAGAGAATCCAATAACCACATTTTTAGCCCAGTCTTTTTGAACTTCAAAAAACTTAGACTCATCTGAAATAGCTCTAATTATATTTCTAACATCGTAAGGTTCTTTGGCATCGTTTGGTATAATATTATTTATATTATATTTTGGTTTTGGTGGGCGAGCCTTAAAAGCTGCTGCTTTTTTTGTATTATTCCAAGGAATATATGTTATTAATTCTTTTATTTGTTCAAAACATTCAAGTTCGCTTTCTGCATAAAAATGAGCATTTCCTGTTAATTGTGTATGTGTTTTTGCCCCACCAAGTTCTTCCATTGAAATGTCTTCTCCCAAAACAGTTTTTATAATTTGCGGTCCGGTTATAAACATTTTTGAAATACCTTCTACCACAAAAACAAAGTCAGTTAAAGCGGGTGAATATACTGCTCCTCCAGCACATGGTCCCAATATAACAGATATTTGAGGAATTACTCCCGACGCTTTGGTATTTCTGTAAAAAATTTCGCCGTAACCAGCCAGAGAGTTTACCCCCTCCTGTACTCTTGCTCCACCAGAGTCGTTTATTCCAATTAAAGGGACTCTCATTTTAATTGCGTGGTCCATTATTTTTGTTATTTTTCGGGCGTGCATCAACCCCAACGAACCACCAGCAACAGTAAAATCTTGTGCATAAATACAAACAGGTTTTGATTTAATTTTTCCTGTTCCAGTAATAACACCATCGCCAGCAAGTTCTTTGTTTGCCATGTTAAAATCCTGAGCATCATGCCTTATAAATAAGTCATATTCTTGAAACGAATCCTTATCAAGTAATGCAAGAATTCGTTCACGTGCAGTAAGTTTACCAAGCGATTGTTGTCTTTTTACAGCTTTTTCTCCACCTCCACCTTCAGCTTTTTCACGCTTTTTGAGCAAATCCTTTGTTCTATCTATTAATGACATATTCTTTAATTTAAAATTAATATTTAGTTGAAATTCAGTAGAAATTCAACCGAATTTTCATGGTATTTCAACCGAATTTCACTTTTCAAAAATATACATATTTTATTTAGTTGTTACTGACAAAAATCAATATTAGATTTTTATTTGGATATTTAATTTTTTAATTATTATATTTGCAAAAAAAAATATGAATATTTATACTCAAATAACTGATTTAAAGATACTAAATCCCATTGTAACAATTGGTACTTTTGATGGATTACATGTTGGTCACCTTTCAATTATTAAACAATTAAATTTATTTGCCAAAAAACAAGGAGCAGAGTCGGTGGTTTTTTCTTTTTCTAATCATCCAAGAAAATTTTTATTTCCAGATAAACAAATTGAAATATTGCAATTAAATAATGAAAAAATTCAGAGATTCAATGAAATTGGTTTAGATAATTTGATATTATATAAGTTTGACCAAGAGTTTGCAAACCTTACTTATGAAGAGTTTATTAAAGATATATTGATTAAAAAAATTGGAATAAAATCGTTGGTAATAGGTTATAATCATCAGTTTGGGAAAAATAGACAAGGAAATTTTGAAAACTTACAAAAATTCAGTAGAAAGTATAATTTTGAGCTGAAAAAATTAGATGTTTTTAATTTAGGCGATTTAAAAGTTAGTTCTTCTCAAATAAGAAACGCACTAAAAAATGGAGAAATTGAAAAAGCAAATTTATGTTTGGGGTATAAATATAGCCTTAGTGGAACGGTAATTAAAGGCAAACAAATTGGACGAAAACTTGGTTTCCCTACTGCAAATTTAAAAATTGATAATAATAAATTAATACCTCAAAATGGAGTTTATACTGTTGAAATATTATTTGAAAATAAATATTATTCTGGTATGTTAAATATTGGTTATCAACCAACAATAAACGAAACAAATAGAAAATTGCAAATAGAAGTAAATATTTTTGATTTTAATAATGATATTTATAATAAAAAAATTACTGTTCTTTTGAAAAAAAAGATACGTAATGAAAAAAAATTCCGTAATTTTGAACAATTAAAAAAACAATTACACAAAGATAAACAATTATGTAAGGCATATTAGGTATTTAAATTGGTATGTTTGAAAGTCCCTACAAAATAGGGCTATCCACATAACGTTGGATTTTATAATTATAAAATTTCTGCTTTGTCAAAGTTTTTTCACTTTGACAAAGTTGTAATTCGCAGTATATTCGTGTTAGCACAACTTTGCCAAAGTTTCAAACTTTGGCAAAGGGATTTTTTTTGTCCAACTTTAATTGGGTAGCCAATTCTATACGTTCACTTTCTCCGCTTCGTATTTTTGATAATATTATTTCCTCTTTATTCATTTTTAAAGTGTGTTGAAAGATGAAGGTTGCGATAAAATTCTAATAATTTTTTATCCGTTAAGTTAGATATATTGTTTTTATCAAGCAATTCAATAAGTTTTTTTGCTTCGGTTCTTATTGGTGTTTTTTTAAAATAACTTTCATGCGAGAAATTTAAAAATTTTAGTATTCTAAAAGCATTAAACCAAGCATAAAATCTTTTGATAAAAGTTTTTTGATTTGAACTGTTCTTCTTCATTTTTAACAAATCATTTTGAAAATTGTTTTTTTGTAAAAAAAGTAATAAAATTTTATCAATATTCAAAATTTCAAAATTATTTTGCACAAATATAATATTTATTTGTGCAAAAAACTGTTTTAAAACTAAAAAACTTTGAAAATTATAAGTTAAATAAAGTGTGTCGTTTTGATTAACAATATTGTTTACAGCCCGTCCAGTACCAAACGGCACTCTATTAGATGGGCGTGGAGAGGGAAAAATCGTGGTGTTTTTTATTTCATAAAAATTACCTAAAGGAATAATTTTATGTAAAAAATAAAAATCTTCTCCAGCTTTTCGAGTATTCATACCGCCTTGTTTTGCATATGTTTTTGCCTTAACCGCAAAGGCAGAGCCAATTGTATGAAAAGCATAAGGAAATTTGATATAACGCAAAGCTTGAATATAATAATGCAAATATAATTCATACAAAATTATTGCATTATAAATTTGTGGTTTATACTGCAAACCATCAATAATATGCTCGTAGTGAATTGAACAAGCATTTGTTTTTGGATAATTAATAAACTGATTTTCAATTTCTTTAATATAATTTTTTTCGCACAAAGTGTCTGCATCAAAATTAACAATTATACCATCTGCATTGTTATTTTTAGAAAAACGATGCACAGCTTCGTCCATTCCTATTTTTCGGGCAACACCAACTCCTGCTGTTTTTTTTGGTAAATTAGCTTTGCGTAAATAATAAAATTTTATTTTTGATTTATTAATTTTTATAAAATTTTCTATTTCTACAATAGTTTGTTTATTTTTGTGCTTTATTTCATCAGAGGAGTTTTCAGAACAATTTACTACAATAATTACTTCAACATCTGTTTTAAAACCCTCATTTTGTGCAATCGAATGCAAACTGTTTATTAGTTTTGGTTCGTTGTATGATGGTATTATTATTATTATATTCAGATTTTTAGATGGTTCTGCCTTCAAATGTGCAGGAAGAACTCTAAATCGCTTAAAATATTGACTTGCAAAATTCATATTATTTATTTTGTAAAATAGAAAAATAATCAAACAGACAAAAATACAATATTTTGTTTAAAAAACAAGTTGTAACATAAATTTGTGAAATTTGTTTATTAATTAAAACTTAAATCCATTTTTTTGTTTTATATATCCCCGCTAACGAACCAGGGCTGTTGCATGCTATTTTTTAATAATAAAAATTTATAATTCTATGAAAAA
>JAOZTW010000837.1 GCA_029938985.1 Bacteroidales bacterium
TTCAATTGTTTGCAAAGGAGGTATGGGTAGAATAGGAGAGAGTACTTTTCTAAAATACGTTCTCAATATTTGCACCTTTCTAGAGCTTGCCGACGATTTAAAACCGTGTATGTATAGTATCATTTTGTTTGTTTTATAAAATATTTATTTGTTTTTTTTTACTTTTTCATTAAAATATTCTAAATTATTATTAATAGTTCTGTAATATATCGGAATTTTGATTATATTAATCTAATATACAGTTATTCAATTATTTGTGGTACTTGTTTTTATCAATTTGTTCTATTGCAATTTTTATCTGGTTATTTATTTTTTTTATATTATCATCATCAATTATTGCAAGCAAGCCTAAAATATATGAATGATAAGCATATTCGTTATTTTTTGATGTATCATAATAGCTGAATTTATCTCCAATTATTAGTTGAAATCTTTTTTAAAATCAGATATTTGATTGTTTATTTGATGATTTGCGGTGTTTTGCAATAATAATTTGACAAAGATATGAAATATAAAGACATATACAAATTATAATAAAAAACGTTATAATCAGTGAATTTTATAACTTTTTGTATTAATATGATAATGAAATTTTATTTTTTAGAAATAAAATAGAAAAGAATCAGTCTATTCCAAGTATTTTTTGTATTTCTGTAAGAGTAATATTCAGTTTTTGAGAAATATCCTCTTTGCTCGTTCCATTCAATATCATTTTTAATATTTTATTATTTTGTTCTGCTTTTATCCTTTTTAATTTTTCTGTATCTAATTTTTTATTAGTACTATCTAATTTTTTATTTGTGTTATCTAATTTTTTATTTGTGTTATCTAATTTTTTATTTGTGTTATCTAATTTTTCTGTTAAAACGTTTATTGTTCTATACTTATTTTTTAATGTTTGTAAAAATTCATCTTCTGCGTGCATTTGTTCCTCTAAATCAGGATTTTCGAGTGCAGCAGATTTTAATCTGCGAACTAAACGGTTAAATTTTTTTGGAATTTTATCAGAATCGTAACGTAAGCGATGAGGATTATTATTGAAAATTAAACTCTGGTCAAACAAACTTAATAAACTAAATGTGTCCATCAGTCTTTGATTTGACTCAAATAATGATTTAGTTTTTTTTATTAATTTTATATGTGCTAATTGTACTATAATTATTCCGTAAGTTAAATTATCTATAAACTCGTTGGGTTTCTCTAAGTCTTTATTTGTGTATAAACCTTTGGTTATGTGATTGGTATGTAATATCAAATCTTTAATATCATTTTCAATTTTGAAATTGAGAATAAAAATTGGTAAAATAGGAAGACTAATTAATTTTGTTTCTGGAACTTTGGTACTATTATTTATTACTGTTCGTTCTGTTTTTGTTGTGAATTTATTAGCAATATAACGTTTAAAACGATATATATCATCTGGCTCATTTTCTTTTTGTAATTCTATCATAATCAGCTCCTCTTTACCTAAACTGTTTTTTACTGTTGCAATAAAATCAAGATGCCCTCTTGCTATATCTGTACCTGTGTTGGGATGTTTAATTTTTGTTTTTTGCAGTTCTAAAGTAGTATCTATCAGTTTCCATTCCGACTTATTGCTACTAAGTTTTTGTTGTTTTGCTTTGGTTTCAAAATCTTCTTTTTTCTTGTTTTTTTCTATTTCAGTCTTCTTTTCTGTATAGTCAACTGTGGCATAATCTAATTTTATAATTTCTCTATCCAAAAGAACAGAGAGTATTATTCTTGCTGATTCATTGTCTTCTAATAAATATTTGAAAACATTGTCATAAATAGGATTAGGAACAATATCATAGTTTTTCATAGTAATATATTTTAAAGTGAAATATATCAAACTTTTTACAAATATATAAAAAAAATAAATAAAAGAATAAAAATTTTTGTTTAAGTGAAAATGAAATAATAAGTAACTTCAAAATACGCCGTATTTTTGTTCTTTTAATAATTTAATAATCTGCAAATAGCGAGCTATTTAATGACTTCTTAAATATTTTAAAAAACGGCAAAATAAACAAGTAGGTTGGAGTTAATTATTTTTTTCATTAATTATTAACAATAATTTTTTTAGTTAAAATTTTATCATTAGTTTTTAATTGAATATAATAAAATCCAGAATCTAAATTTAGTGTTTCAACATTAATTTTTGGCGTTTTTCATAAGTGTAAAGTACAAGGCATTTTTATTTTTTAAATA
>JAOZTW010000838.1 GCA_029938985.1 Bacteroidales bacterium
AGCGTAAAAATTTATTATCAGACTATTTCGTTCTAATTTGTCTGAAAAATCAATCAGCTATCTAAATAATTTATCGATCGAAAAATAGGATGCATAGTTATGATTATTAGTTATTTATCTATTTTTTTTATGCTTAGAAAAATTTAGTTTAATAATTGATAAATTTACAAAATTATAAACCAATATAAAAACAATCTAATCGTTTAAATATCTATTTTTTAGAAATGCAATTGCTTTTTGTGAAAAAATCTCGCCTTTTTTGTATATACAGTGTTTTGCTTTTAACAATTTCTCTATCATTTTACTGTTTGTTGTAATTATCAAATTATTAATTTCATAGAAAAACTTGATTGGTATTATTTTCTGTTAGAATTTTAAACAGGGAAATTTATTAAACATTCATTATCAGGCAAATCAAGTTCTTTGTTGTTTTGCTCATTTAAATGATTATTAGAATTTTTTTCGCTATTTATTAACTCATAGTCGCCATTCAAATAGAAATCCAAATCAGTCGCATTTTTTTCGTAAAATTCATCTGCTGGAATACCATCGATTACATAAATTCTACGGAATTTCACTTTTCCTCCGACAAAGTAGGTCTCTTTTATAAATTCACGTCCGTTTTTATCTCTATGAATTTTTTTCTTCCTTTTATTTTTCACTTATTCTTAATTTTAATTTAGTTGTACTACGTTTTTTTTGCATGCGGTATAATATAATTATTAATCTGTTTTTTATATTTAGAAAAATTTAGTTTAATAATTGATAAATTTACAAAATTATAAAGTAATATCAAAAAAAATATCTAATCGTTTAAAAATCTATTTTTTAGAAAATTTATCCAATTGCGAAATTTGATAGTCCCTACAAAACAGTGTTGGTAGATGAAAATATGTAGAAATTAAATTTTTAATAGCTTGATTATTAAATAAAATTTGATTTTATTTATTCCATATCAACTCTGTAACTGATTGATAATTATACCAACACTGTTTTGTAGGGACTACCCGAAATTTTGCAAAAACTAAACAAATTGCATTTCTGCTTGAAACCGAATTAAATATTTGCATTTTCGAGTTACAAAAACTTATCAAACTACGTTTCTACCAAAAAACTGAATTGAAAATTTATCGACTTGTGTGATTTTGCTAAAAAAACGTAAATTTATCTTGATTTTCATATTACGTGTTGAAGCTAATTTTAATTATTCATATTTTATAAATTTAAATCCCTGATTTTCTATAGTTTCTTTTTCTGAGTCATCTGGACAAATCACTAAAAAGTCGCCTTTCAAATATTCTTTATATGTATTTAATTGTCTAAAAAGTTCTCCTAAAGTTGTTATTTTAGTTTTTACCTCAATATAAATATTGTGGTTTAGTAATTTTTCTTCCCAAGACTTATAATGTTTTTCAGTTTGTGTCCATTTTATTTTTCCAATTATCTTTTTATTCTCAAAATCAATACCTGTTACCGTTAGCCTGTTATAAATAAAGTTAACTTTCATATCTACAAAACCAATAATATTTTTTGTAGATTTATAACCAGTTCTTTGATTATAACTTTGATTAGTAACAGTATATTCCCAAATTCGTTCAATTATTCTTGGTTTGTTTCGTTTTGGTAAATTATTTCCTAAGCCTTCAAAGTTTTCAATATATATTATTTTTTTCTCGGATTGCTCAATATTTATTTTTTTTTCATTATATTCTTCTTCCATTTTTTTAACTTCACTTTTTCTCCAATAGGCTTCAGGATTCTTTTCCAAACCTTTTTTAGATTCCTTCAGTAGGTTAAATTTATCTTCTAATTCGGATTTTAACTTTTTCAATAAATCTTTTTCTTCTGATAATTCTTTGATTTTTATTTTTTCAACTTTTTCGATTAAATCATTTTTTGTTTTTTCGCTCCAATTTTCAAGATTGTATAATTTAAATAAAATAGTTTCTAAATTTTTATCAGTCCATTTTATAATATCATCGTGCTCAGGTCTTTTTAAATCTTCATCAAAAAAACCTAATTTTTGTTGTAAAGTCTTTGCTTTTGGTTTTGCCATATGCTTTTTTCATTTGAAGTAAAACTAATTCTCTTATATTTAACTAAAGTTTTTGCCTTCATATTTGCCAGATTATTAGATAGTTGTAGTTTTTAAATAAAAACATAACACCCAAATAATCAACACATTACGGTTTTGCAAAAAACACTTAATT
>JAOZTW010000839.1 GCA_029938985.1 Bacteroidales bacterium
GCTTATTACATCTTTTTTGGCTTGAAAGTATGGATAACAAGAAGCGAGGAATAATAACAATAGTATTGAAATAGATTTAATTTTCATTATAATTTATTTTTTAGTAAAATTTAAACTTCAAAATTATAAAAAAAGTTTGAAAATAATAATTATGAATTAAAAAATATTTAAAAAACTGCAATTATAGAATTGAAATAAATTTTAGAATAATATGATTTGAAATATTAAACTTTTTCAAAATAAATATAATAATCTATTATACATTAAATTATAAATGTATAAATACCAAAATATCATATATTTTCATCTTTAGCTTTTCTTTTAAGTACATTAATTTTATCATCAAATTAAATTCTTATTTTATAAATGATTTTTTATATTGATAAAAATTATTATCATTGTTTTTATTTTTTCATTTTCACTTAACAAAAATTTTATGGAAAACTTTAGTTGGAATTATTTTTGGGAAATTATTAAAGATATTGTAATGCCCCATTTAGGAAGGTTTGTTTTTAATATTCTTATTTTTACAGCTTTAGGTTTATTAATAGCAATTGTTTTGCTTGTAGTTATGGGTAAAAAAAAGGTTTTAACAAGAGCAAACAAAATATATAATATAATAGTTAAAGTTGTTTATATCCCTTTAATTGTAATCACAAGTTTATATGTGTTTTCTGTAATTGGCATGTCAACAGGTATTTATAGAATTTTTTCGGTTGAAAGTCCACGAATAATAAATGGAATATACGACCTAACAATAGATAAAATATTTTCAACCGAAGAAGACAAAGAAGTTTTTTTGATTAAAATGAAAGATATAATTGGTAAAGCAAAAGAAAAAAATGAGGAGTTTTCTAATCAACTAAAAGATAATTTGAGTCAAAAAATGTCAAACAAAAATATTGATAGATTTTCTAATTATATAGTAGATAAATACAACGAGCAAATATATTCGGCGGTTTTATACGGCTTGTTTTATGCTACAGATATCAAGTTTGATAAGAAATTAAATTATTCTGATTTTGAAAACGTATTAGACATTTTGATGAAAATTAAAGTTGTTAAAATAGAAAAATCAATCAAATTTACTCTTACAGATAAACTTCAAAGATTATTTAACAGTCAATATTATTCGCTTATAAGTGCAAAATTAATGATTTGGTTTTTTTTGATAGCAATTCCCTTTGTTGAATTTATTATTTATAAAGTTTGGATAGAAAAAAAGATAATAGATAAAGCAACAAAATAACATTTTGAGTGTTATTTAAAGGAATTATGCAATGGTTTAAAGATTCAATTATGTGATTATAAACCAATATATTAAAGAAATACAAATCTTATTTATGCCTTAGGTTTTTGGCTTCTTTTAAAAAAAATATTACATTTGCAGATTATATTAGAGCAACCAAAAACAACAACTTGTGTTAACTTATTTGTACTTCCGCAAATATTGATAAAACATAAGTAAATTAGATACAAAATTACAAACAAAGAAAGAGCGATTTAATTAATAGACTTAATACATATACGTTAGCGTTAATTCGTCGTTTATAAAAAAGATTCAAAATGCCAAGAATTTTTATCTTTATAGTTTATTAAAACTGTAATTAATTAAATATTATGACAAAAAAAAAGCAAGAAAAGATAACAAAAGCTATAAATAATATTGTTTCAGAAATGATGGAAAGAGTAATGAATAGGGTTCTTATAACAGACCCATTTATTAAAGAAAAACATCATTCTGCCAAACCGCTTTATGCTGCTTTAGTCCCTGATGAAATTTTTAAAGGTTCTCATTTTGAACGCAGATTTGTAACACCCTTTGGCAAAGTATGGGAGAGATTAGCCAAAGTTGTAGCAATTGAAGCACATGGAAATTGTTGTATAGGACATACGGTTGAGGGGACTATTGGAAAAGAAAGTCTAAGAAGAATACAAGAGGTTTTAAATAAATTAGAACAGAGTAAAGGTAAAAACAAAGATAAAGTCAAACCAGATTGGACTAATGAATTGAATTATATAAAAGCTGGAGGAGGAGAGTTGATTCCTGTTAGAGTTGTTTGTGATATTTTTATAGAAAGCAACGAAAATAATAAAAGATATGCTTTTGAGTTAAAAGCACCATTACCAAACAGTGACCAAACCAAGGTGAGTAAGGAAAAATTATTTAAGCTACTGGCAATGAATCCACAAAAGGTTGATAATG
>JAOZTW010000840.1 GCA_029938985.1 Bacteroidales bacterium
CTAACCGAAAAATCCTCAGCCACTATTTCTAATTTACAAATGGAATATTCTACATTAAATACAAGAGATACTTGTTATGTTCGCATATCTGGAGAAGTAAGTAAAGTTGGAGAGCAGTTAAGTAGTTTTTTTCTTTATTTTGGCAATGAAAATGTATCTTTATCAAATTATTCCACAATAATTAAACCTACATTAGATCTGGAAAATTTTGAATACAATAACAATGGTTCTTTTTACTACGAAGGAAAAATATATTTTAATACTCTTGTAAATATAGATAGTCTTTGGGGAGTAAGAGATTTATATGTAATTGCATACGCAGTTCCAGGAAAATACTTATACGAAAAAAAAATATGGTTTGATACATACGTCAGTGTAAATACAGGCGATACTATATACCCAGGTTTGGGAGAACCATCAGAGAGAATATCTCGGACAGATTCTGTTATTACACCCTAAATTTATAATTTTTTAATCAAGATAAATCAATGAAATACAAATTTACAATAATAATAATCTTGTTTGTAATTAATTCTTTTGCACAAAATACAAAAGACGAATATGATAATAGAGAAATCTCCATATACGATAAACAAGTAGAAACCGCAAGAAACACAGTTATTTTTAAAAGTGGGTTTTCTACCGTAAATAATGGAGACCTACACGCATACATAGACCCATATATTCCTCAAGGTGGTTACACTCCTGGCGACACAAGCATGAATTACATTAGAGTTTATGTACCATTAAAAAATAATAAAACAACTATAGAACCCGAACATAAAACGCTAATTTATGAAGATTGGAGCGAAACAACCCAATATTTTGATGGACTTGGAAGAGCAATACAAACAGTGCAGTCAAAAGCATCGCCAAAAGGAAATGATATTATACAACCAATTGTATATGATCAATTTGGGAGACAAATAAAACAATTTTTGCCATATACTTATAATCAAGAACCTGTGGAAACAACAGGAGCATACAGGCTACAAGCAGCTTTTCTTAATGAACAAAGTGAATACGAACAAAAAGATTTTTACAATGCTATTTTTCCAGAACAAGCGGAATTTGCTTTTGCCGAAACCGATTTTGACAACTCGCCATTAAACAGAGTGATGCATCAAGGTGCAGCAGGTAGCGAATGGCAATTGGATGGTGCAACTGTGGATTATGAATATGGTACTAATACAGAAGATGATAATGTAAGAAATTGGAAAGTTGATAACAATGGAAATTTGTCTTCTGATGGTTATTACAGTCCAACAGAACTATATAAAACAACCGTTAAAGACGAAAACGAAGATGGTACAGGAAACGGAAACACAAGCATAGAATTTAAAAACAAATTGGGACAAGTGGTACTTACTAGAACAGGAACTGTAAACCAATGGGCAGATACATACTACGTATTTGATGATTTTTCACTGCAAAGATATGTTATACCGCCCAAAGCCGCTAATTTAAATATATCAGGAACTCATGAAACCAATGCCTATATAAAAAGCCTTTGTTATTATTATGAATACGATGGAAGAAAAAGACCTATAATAAAAAAACTACCTGGTGCAGAGCCAATTTTTATGATATATAATAAAAGGGACCAGCTTGTGATTTCGCAAGATGGCAACCAAAGACAAAACAACAAATACAGTTTTATAAAATACGACTGTTTTGGCAGACCAATTGTTACAGGTGTATTTCAAGCATTACCAGAATATTGTGATTTTGAATGTTTAAAATATTTAGTAAATACTCAAACTATCCAATGGGAAATGTACGACTCCGAAATACATCAATACACAACACAAAATACTATTCCACGAAACCAGAATACTATTACATACCACACATACACATATTACGACAACTACGACCATGCAACCAACAATCTAACTTACGATTACCAACCTCCAGATAATAGTTTTGACAACACTGCAAGCAACAAAACTAAAGGAATGCCAACATGCTCCAAAACACGTGTACTTGGAACAGACCAATGGTTATATTCAGTGTTGTACTACGATAAATACGGCAGAACAATACAAACAATATCCGAAAACCACCTGGGAGGATACGACCGAGTTTCTATGCGATACAACTTTGCTGGCGAGCTACTTAAAACCGTACAAGAACGAGAAATGCCAGAAGAGTATCAAGATATAAAAATAACCGAAAATTATAGCTACGACCACATGAGTCGCC
>JAOZTW010000222.1 GCA_029938985.1 Bacteroidales bacterium
TGAAATATTAGAATTAAAGTTTACCTTTGTAAATGAGCATTTTAATATTTCAAAGGTAACAAAGAAATTGATACTTGTGAAAAACGCTCTTTCATTTCTCGTTCGGTGTCAACAACTCTTTAAAATCCTAATACAAAAACATCTGCATAACGAATAATAAAACTCTTTCTGTAGTTACTTATTTTTTCATTTTCACTTAATAATTTTTATTTTTCTAATAATTCTATAAAATTAATTGAATAGAACGATATGTATCCTTTGCCCGATTCGGCTAATAATTCTTTCAAATAATCAAGGTATTCTTTTGATATTCCGCTCTCTTCATTTCCAGCTCCTTTTACAATACTTCCGTCGCATTCAATTTTGTACTGTTCGTCCATTTCATTAATTTCATCTGCTGTTATTCTTTTTTCGTTCAAAATACCAGTTACCACTACATCGCTTCCTTCTAAATCGGCATCAAATGTTTCATTTGCAACCACTTTTACTGAAATAGTATCAATGGGAGCTTCAAAAACGTGCATTTTTTTACCACCATGTGAGCAAATATGCCCAACAGTTCCTTCTATCTGAATAGTATCGCCAACATGTTTTTCTGCTTCGTAGTCAAAATTAGGTATTGATAATTTTGTAAAAGTTTGTTTTACATCATCTTTTGTGCTATTTTCTTTATTATTATTTCGGTCTGTATTACATGCCGAAAATATTACAAGAAAAATAAATGTTGCAATAAAAAGTGATTTTTTCATAAGTTTAAAGTTTAAATTATTAATTGTTTCATAAAGAAAAGAAATTCAGTTGAAATTAAATTGAGATTCGATTGAATTTCGGTAGTTTATTATTTTAAATGTTTCTGTTGTTTGGCTGTTAGTTTCTTTAAATTTTTAAATGCCTAAGTGAAAAATGAAAAAATAAGTTGCTCCAAACTACACCTTTATTTCTTTTTCACTAAACAATTTTTCAGACTTTCTGACCAGTGAGGAATTGAAATATTAAATGTATTTTTTATTTTTGATTTATTCAAAACGCTAAAATTTGGTCGTTTTGCAGGTGTAGGAAAATCTATTGTTTCTATGGGAGATACCTTACAATTAATTTTTGTGATTTTAAAAATTTCAATTGCAAAATCGTACCAAGAACAAACCCCTTCGTTGGAATAATTATAAATTCCGTTTACAAAGTTTTTTTCATTTTTATTTGAAAGTTGAATAATATTTAGAATAGTTTCAGCTAAATCTTTAGCATAAGTTGGTGTACCAATCTGATCGAATACTACTCCCAAATTATCTCGTTCTTTCCCAAGCCTAATAATAGTTTTTACAAAGTTATTTCCATAAGAAGAATACAACCATGATGTTCTAATTATTATATTATCTGGATTTTTTTGTAATTCTTGTTCTCCTGCAAGTTTGCTTTTTCCATAAATTGATTGTGGCAATGTTGGATTGTCTTCTTTATAGGGACTAAAACTTTCACCATCATATACATAATCCGTTGAAATATGAATAATTGGAATTTTTTTCTTTAAAGATATTTCTGCAAGATTTTTAACACCTATAATATTTATTTTGTTTGTAAGCTCTTCTTCCGATTCTGCTTTATCTACCGCTGTATATGCAGCACAATTTACAATAAAATTAATTTTATTGTCTTCAAAAAATTGAATAATTTGTTTTTTATTAGAAATATCCAAGTTATCAATATCTGTAAAAATAAACTTTAATTCTTTATAGTTAGTTGATAATTCATAAATTTCACTTCCAAGTTGACCTTTGGAGCCTGTTACTAAAATATATTCCATTAAATTTATTTTTGAAATTGAATAATCTTTGATGCCTTTTTAAAATGCCAATTTTTTTCACATTTATAATTTAAAAGTTTTGAATTTTATTTGTTGAAAAATCCCAATTTTTTTTATAAATTTGTAGTTGAATTAAACTTAACACAATTTTCAAAACTTGGGCTTTTTTTATCTTTTTCAGAAATAATATGATTGTTAATATCTATTCTCCAATCAATTCCAAGTTTTGGGTCGTTGTATTGTAACGCTCTTTCGTATTGTGAGTTATAGAAATTATCACATTTATACAATACTTCTGCATACTCACTCAACACCGAAAAACCATGAGCAAATCCTTTAGGAACTAAAAATTGAACTTTATTTTCGTCTGATAATTCTATTGAGTAATGTTGTCCAAAAGTTTTAGAATTTTTACGTATATCTACAACAACATCTAAAATCTTACCACGCAAAACTCTCAATAATTTTGTTTGTGCATAAGGTTCAATTTGATAATGCAATCCTCTAATTACTCCATACAACGATTTTGATTGATTATCTTGTACAAAATTATAAAATATTTTATTTTCTTCAAGTTTATTTTTGTTATAACTTTCAAAAAAGTAGCCTCTGTTATCTTCAAAAATTCTTGGTTTAAGAATCAATAATCCTTCAAAATTTGTTTTAATTACTTTCATTTTCAGTTTTTATTAGTTTGGCTTCATTTTCTTCAATCTTTTTAAAAAAACGTCTTCCAAAAATAAGTATCATTGCCACACCTATTGTAACAAATGAATCAGCAATATTAAAAATAGGTCTAAAGAAAATTAACTTATCTCCTCCCTTATATGGTATCCAACTTGGATAGTTACCTTCAATCATTGGAAAATACAACATATCAACTACTTCTCCTTGTAGGAATTTTCCATAACCTCCACCTTTAGGGAACAGTTCGGCAATATCTACACTTGTTCTTCCAGATTCAGAAAAAATTAACCCATAAAACGCACTATCTATCATGTTCCCAGTTGCTCCAGCAAGAATAAAAGATAAACTCAATATATAACCAAATGGAGCTTTATTTTTACACATTTTAAAAATATACCAAGTTATGGCTGCAATTGCCAGTAGTCTGAAAATACTTAAAAGAGTTTTTCCTAACTCTGGCGATAAAAAAGGCAGAACCCAACCAAAAGCCATTCCTTTGTTTTCAATAAAGTACAATTGAGCTTGTTTAAAACCCCACTCCCAATCTTCAAAACTATTTTCGCCAATAAACATGTGAGTTTTTATCCAAATTTTTAATACTTGGTCTAATATTAAAATAATTATTACAATTATTATAGATTTTTTGAAATTTGACATTTACAATAAAATTTATTATTTGTTTCTTTTTTACAATAAATTAGGCATATTAAAATAAATAATTGACGATTTAAATGAAGTTATTTTTGTTTTATCTTTCAATAAATATCATAATATTTGCATGCTTATTGAAGAAGATAAAGCCAAAAGAACAAGTTTAAATCGTTAATTATTTGTTTTAATATGCCTTATATATTTAATCTTCTAATTTATATTTAGAAACTTTAGATTTATCTAATTCCACAAAATCAAGTTTCATTTTTCTTCTTTTGTAAGCAGGAATACTTTCTAAATAATCCAGTTTTTTATTATCGTTATAATCAATAGCTATTCTTTTTCTGCGTTCTCTTAATTTTTCTATTTCAATAAAATCCATTTCAGAATGTTCGTTCAAAATAATATTTTTAGTATTATTTTCAACCTTCTCTTTTTCTTGTTTTTCAATTACATGAAATTCATTTTTATCAGGTTTTTTAGATGTGTTATTAATAATTGCTTTTTCTGCATTCTTCTTTGCTTCTTTTTTTAATTCAGCTTCTTTTTTCAATTCTTCTTCTTTTTCCAATTCTTCTTCTTTTTTCAATTCTTCTTCTTTTTTCAATTCCTCTTCTTTTTCATCTAATATTTCTTCAACTTTTATTTTATCATTATTTAGGTTATGAATTGCTTTAATCTTTTGTTTTTTATTATACAAACCATGTATAACATCTGTATCAAAACCCGTAGCAACAACAGTAACGCTAATACTGTTTTCTAACTCAGGATTTGTGGTATTTCCCCAAATAAGGTCAGCAGTGTTTCCTGAAGCCTCCTGTACATAGTCATTTATAGCTCCAATTTCATCCATAGTAATCTCTTCTGTACCCGAAATAATATTTAATAATAAGTTTTTTGCTCCTTTTATATCATTATTATTTAGAAGAGGTGAATTTAATGCGTCTTTAACTGCATTTATGGCTCTATCTTCGCCTTCGGCATAGCCAGTCCCCATAATTGCAATGCCACTATCGCTCATAACTGTTTTGACATCAGCAAAATCAACGTTAATATATCCATGTACAGTTATAATTTCTGCAATACCTTTTACAGCAATAGTTAGTATATCGTCTGCTTTTCCAAAAGCGTTGGAAAGCGTAAGGTCTCCATAAACTTCTCTTAACTTTTCATTATTAATAACCAATAGAGAGTCAACATGTTTACTCAATTGTTCAACACCTTCTATGGCTTGTTTTATTCGTCTTTGACCCTCGTGGCGAAATGGTATTGTAACAATTGCAACAGTAAGCAAACCAAGTTGTTTTGCCGCTTCGGCAATTATTGGTGCTGCACCCGTTCCTGTGCCACCTCCCATACCAGCCGTAATAAATACCATTTGAGAACCATCATCCATTATTTTAATGATTTCTTCAATAGTTTCAACTGCGGCTTCTTTACCATGTGCAGGAACATTACCTGCTCCCAAGCCTTTGGTTAATGTTGCACCAAGTTGGATTCTTGTTGTTATTGGACTGTTTCTTAAAGCTTGAGCATCTGTATTGCAGATAATAAAATCTACATCTTGGATACCTTCTTTATACATGTTGTTTACAGCGTTTCCACCTCCACCTCCAACTCCAATTACTTTTATTATGGACTGGTCAACAATTGGTAAGTCAAAAGGCATTAATTCGTTAGACATAATTTTTTCGGGTTTTATTTTGTTTTTACTTTGGATATTTTGGCGTTTTTCATAAGTGTAAAGTACAAGGCATTTTTATTTTTTAAATACCGCAGTTTACTATTGTAAATGAGGATATTAAAATAATCAAAATAACGCAGTAATTTGCATTTATGAAAAATGCCAAAATATTATTTTAAAAATTCATTTTCGTAATTGGAAAATAATAAGTTCGTAAACCGATAGATTTGTTTGTTAGTTCTATGACTTAAAACTTTATTTTCTGAAAAAATTGAAATAATGACACAGTTTCTAAAGTTATTTTTTGACAATTCCTTAAGGATAACTCTATCTTTTTATAAAACATCAAGTTCTTTTAGTTTAAAATATATATTAGCTGAAAAATTTGTAATTACAAGTTTTTTATCTTCAATACTGTTACTACCTTCCAATGATTTTATCTCAAATTTTATTTTATAATTATTGTTTTCTAATAATATAGTTAAATCATTTTCTTCAATTCCATAATTATTATTTGAATACTTTTTATACAATTTATCTATCAATTCTGAAAATTTGTAAACTTGCACATTATCTTTATATTTTAAAGAAAGCTTGTCTGAAATTTCTATTGAAACGGAGCTTTCTTCAAAGTAAATAGTTTCATTCGCAAATGCGTCTGTATAACTGTACATACTTACGTTTGTATAAAAGTCATATTCTTTTACATCTTTTGCTATTTTGAAGTCCTCATAAGGAGTAGAAAAATTAAAATTATACCTGTTTGAATCTTCTTGATAATCATTGTATTCATTATAGTAATTGCTAACTCCAAGTGAATCTAATATTGCGTACTTTAAATCATAAGAACGAGATACTTGATTTTTTGTTAAAGAGCTATCTAATTCTAAGTCAACAATTTCTAAAATATTTTTATAACCATAATTTTTTACTATGTAATAAACACTATTACTTATTTTGTTTGATTCTTCATTACTAAGTTCTGGAAATTTTTTATTAATTTTGCCATCAACAACAATATTTAATTCTTCTAAATTTTTTTTCAATATTTTTAATTGACTTGATTTTGAAACATGAAATGCTCCCCAAGGACCAAATGCAGACAATAAAGCTATTATACTTAACGAAATAGGTATTATTTTAATGTTTTCTAATTTATTTATCAATAAAAAAATTGAAATACCTGACAACCAAAGAGCTAAAGCAAGAATAAAATATCTGTTTTCTGTTACTCCATATTGATTTATTCGTTTAAAAATAGAAATTAGAAGCAAAATTATTAATGGAAATATTGCCCAATAAAATATTTTAGCAAATATTCTAATCCATCTATTTTTTGTTGAATATTGAACTGGATATATTAATAATAATGAAAATATTCCAAGTATTGAAAAAATCACTACAAGATACGATGTTATGCCTTGTGGTATTTCCCCGTTTAATAATATTTTTGCAATATAAACATAAAGAATTAAAAAATAAATAGTTACAAGTGGTAATAATACAAATTGTGTAAATATTTTTAAACCTACTGGGTAGGTATTTTCAATGTCTTCACTTTCATATTCTTTTGGAAAACCAGATAAAAAGAAAATAGTTGCAAAAATTCCAACCACAAAAACCCATAAATCATAATATAATCTTTCTTCAATATCTAAATCAAATAAATAATTGGCAACAAGCACGGCTATACTTATGCCTCCATAGATAACCATTGAATACAAAGTTGTAATTATTACTCGTTCAAATAATTTTTTATTGTACTCCCAAAAGTTATAAAACTCTCCTTTTTTTAAAAAAGGTAAATAAGAGACTATTAGGTGTATTGCTATTGTAAATAAAATTCCTCTATATATTACTTGCTCTGCAAAATAATTTGGCAATAAAAAATAATACAATACTAATAGACCAAAAATTCCTAAATTTAATAACAACTTATTTATAAAAGAAAATTTATATCTCTCTCCAACTATCACAACAGAAATAAAAGAAGGAATAGCTAACACGCTAATGTGTAATAAATACGCATAACGAAGTTTTACAATATCCTCAAAATTAGTTTCAAAGAGTATGATTGCTAATATAGTTGCAAAAATAGAGCTTAATATTGGTAAATAAAAACGCTTTAATGTTACAGTTAGTGATTTGTTTATTTTTGATAAAATGTTTATCATTTACTTCTTGGTTTTTCGTGTTTTAGTCTGGTTTCAATTGTGCTAATATTTAATTTTTTTCATAAAAATAATTTTAAAATCCCGACAAATACCACTACCAAAATTTTACTAATTAAGTACCCATACTAAAGTTTTTACACAATTGAATTTCTTTAATCAGCTGGTTTATAATCACATAATTGTATCATTGAACCATTGTATAATTCCTTACCATTCTTTTTTATAAAAATATGAAGGAAATAATTTGTCAATATATTTATATTGTTCTTCATTTACTTTTTTTACCCAATTGTTATAGAAATATTCAATAAAAAATGTGGTATCGCTGAGTAATTTTATTTTTCCAAAAGGTTTTTCTAATTCTGGATTTTCAATATTTGAATATGTTTTTTCTAATCCTCTATCAAAAACACAATTAGGAATTAATGCCCAATAAAATATTATTTCATTATTAATAATTTTTGAAGGAAACCAATATAAACAACTTGGATTGAATTGAAAATAAACTTTATTTGCTTTAAAGTATAAAGCGTAAAAACTTCCTTTATCTGTCCAGTAAATTGAAATTGGTGCTTTCGTTATCAAGCTTATATCTATATTTGGCAAATTTTGTGTATTTGCTTTCCTTTCTTTTCCTTTTTTAATTTCTTTTCCTTCAAAATGTTTTGAATTTGAATAGTTTTTTTGTAGTTCAGTTCTATTAACACAACCATTTAACAATATTATAATTACTATTATAAATTTTGTTGTCTTCATTTCAATAATTTAAAAAAATTCCGAATTTTCTTTCAATTCATTTATCATTTTTCACAAAAGTCAAGTTCAAGAAGCCTATTTGAAATATTAGAATTAAAGTTTACCTTTGTAAATGAGCATTTTAATATTTCA
>JAOZTW010000841.1 GCA_029938985.1 Bacteroidales bacterium
GACTAATAATTAGGGTTATTATCTTTACTTACTTTTCTATTAATACTATTTCTCACCAAACTTGCTAACTTCGATGATTTCTGGTGTTTTCATAAACATTTTACGATACGTCTTCGGTTGATTCACTTTCGTTTGTCTTCTTTATTCTTTACTACCTGACAAGATACATGTCTCGCCTTTTCCTTTGTGGCTCACTACAAAAAATTTGAGTCTTTCGCAGCACAAAGTGGTTTACAGACTACTCCCTATAAGTCGTCTGTGGAGGAACAAGTCTTTAAGTTTAAGCGGATAAGCCCAAATACACACCAGTTTGTATGCGTCGCAATCTTATCTATTACCTTTGACGCTATTTAAAGACCTTCCATGTCAAATATCAGCACTGAAAGTAAGGTCTTTACTTACTTTCAGTCAAGGCACACTGCAAGAAAATGATATGCAAATTATTCGTTTTTTTTCCAACTACTAACATTATTTGTTCTTTTTTGAAAATAAATATAACTTATATTCTTTTGACTAATTACAGATGAATTATTCCTGTTTTTACCTGTTTCTAATCCGTCACAATATCTGTATTCTATTCCTGTAAATTGCAAATCTAATAAACCATCATTATTTACATCAATGTTTTTAATATATAAGTATCCATCATTATTATAATCACTACAATCTGTATTATATTTATATATATATTCTTCTGTACTAAATATTTCGTAAAAACATGAATGTTTATAGTTTAAAATAAAAAAAAATGTATGAGCAGAACGATTATTAGGAAAACCACCAATAAGAAACTCTGTGTCTGTTTCTGTTTCTTTAATAAAAAAAATAGAATCAAAACTCATAAACTGAATAAAATTATCACTACTTTTAGAAAATAAATAAAAACTACCTATTGAAACAGTTGGTAATTTTTTATTTTCAGTACTAAAAATATTACCTTTGAAAATATTTATAAATCCAAGATTTTTTATGCAAATAGAATCTTTAATTTTTAACAAAGTAATGTTTTCTTTTGAAACAGAAAATAAATTAGATAATAAATTTATAGTATCTTTTTCTAATTTATTTTTTATTCTATAATTAAATGGGAAAATAGTATCGCAATTGCATTCTTTTTTATTTTCAGTTATATTTCCTATCTCAAATACTTGTTTTTTTTTTGGCTTATTTACACAACCCCAAAATATAAATATAAATACAAATAAATAATAAATAGCAAACTTATTCATAATTTTTTGTTTTTGAATTGATTGAGTTTTTATAGAAGTTATAAACATCTTTTTGATATTTTATTTTTTTATCTTCATCACTACCACCTTTGTAATTTAACACAGCGGACTTCCATTGTCTATCGCTATCTCTCCAAGTTGTTTTCCCATTTATATCAGATATTAATCCTTTTAGATACAACCATTTTATACCTGCATTTAAACTTTTTTGAGGTGTCATTGTTAAATTTTTAGTTAAACCAACACTTTCTTTTTCAAAAGCCCAATCACCTGAATTATTTACTTGCATAATGTCATTCTTTCCAGTACTATATGTAACATTTTGCCCAAGTCCCATTCTTGATTCTCGCATACAAATTGCTTTAATCAAAGTTGGTTGTAATTTATATGGAAGTATAGCATTATCTGATAATGAATGATTAGGAGTAGTTGGTAATTTTTCTTGATTGTTTAATAAAATCTTATTAAATATAAAAACTTGTGATGCAATTAAAAAAACATGTTGTTGAAAATCAATTTCTTCAAAACCAGAAATTATTTTTGGCATTGGAGCTTCTGTCCATACTATTTTTGTAATAGACTTAATATAATAAGAAATTGATTCTGTACCAATTTTCACATATGCTTTATATTCGTTAGTTCCAATTTTTTTTTCAATTTCATATCCTTCTTCATCAAAATATATTGAAATACCATAGTTTTGTTCAGCCCATCGTGGCATAATTCGGGGTTCTGTAACTTTACTGGCATCAGTAACTCTACTTGCATCGGTTATTCGTGGATTGTAAAATTTTCCGCCTTTGGAAAACGGATTTTTATAATTTGACATAATTTTTTGTTTTAAAATTAAAAGCAATACAATTGAAAAACTATTGTAATTCGATTGTATTGATTTAAAAATTAGTTATTTATAGTTATTTGTCCAGATGTGCAACATGTTCCTATCATTATTTTATATGCTTCGGCTT
>JAOZTW010000223.1 GCA_029938985.1 Bacteroidales bacterium
TATTATATTTATTGAATTGGTAAAAATAAAAATAACATCGCTTAAATTGGTTAACTATTTATTTTAATATGCCTTATCGTTTTTTTTATAATTTAATAATCAGCAAATAGCGAGATATTTAATGATTTCTTAAGTTTTTTAAAAGAGCAAAATAAACAAGTGAGTTGGAGTTAATTATTTTTTTTCACTTAGAGAATTACAAATAGAAGAAAAAAATATTGCAATTTTTAATAAGAAAATTTAGGGTGGAGTTAATTGTAAATAAATTAAACGGTTGAAATCAATTGAAAACAAAAAATTTTAACATGTTTTCAACCGTTTTTCAACCGTTTTTCAATTGTTTTCAGTTTAATATCTATTACGTTTTATGTAGTGAGTATGTAATAAGTGATGTGATTTTTCGCCCAAAGGTTCTTTTAAAAATTCGGCATAAGCCCTTATAACTTCTGGATTTTCATGCGATTTACGAAGTTTCATACCTTCGTCTTCACTGTAAATTGCGGCTATACGTTTTTTACGAATTTCATCATTGGTAGGAATTGGTTGACCACCGCCACCAATACAACCACCTGGACAAGCCATAATTTCAATAAAATGATATGGTGATTCTCCATTCTTGATTTGATCCATAATAATTCTCGCATTTTTAAGACCGTGAGCAACAGCTACTTTTGCTTCCACTCCGTTCAAGAAGCTAAATTCAGGTAAACAGTCTTCAAATTTAATAGATGCTTCCTTAATACTTTCAAGTCCACGAACTGGAGTAATATTTAGATTTTTAAATGGAACTTCTCGTCCTGTAACAACTTCATAAACTGTTCTTAAAGCTGCTTCCATAACACCACCTGTTGCACCAAAAATAACACCAGCACCAGTAGATTCTCCCATTATACTATCAAAATCAGAATCTTCTAAATCAAGGAAGTTTAAACCAGCTTGTTTAATCATGTGTCCTATTTCACGAGTAGTTAAACCAGCATCAACATCTTGATATCCACTGCTTTTCATTTCCAATCTATTAGCTTCAAACTTTTTAGCGGCACAAGGCATACCTGCAACACTTACTATTTTTGATGGGGCAACACCAATTTTGTCTGCATAATATGTTTTTGTCATTGCTCCAAACATTTGTTGTGGAGATTTACAGGTAGAAAGATGATCTAAATGATCAGGATACATGTGTTCAATAAACTTAACCCAACCTGGCGAACAAGAAGTAATCATTGGTAAAGCAACTTCTTCTTTGTCAACAAGAGCTTTTTTAAGTCTATGTAGAAGTTCGTGTCCCTCTTCTATTATAGTAAGGTCTGCAGCAAAATCAGTATCAAGCACGGAGTCGAAACCAATTTTTTTCAAGGCTGTTACCATTTTTCCAGTAACTCTTGTTCCAACAGGGAAATCTAACATTTCACCAAGTGCCACACGTACAGAAGGTGCAGTATTAATAACAACGTGTTTATCTGGATCACCAATTGCGTCCCAAATATCGTCAAAATATCTTCTTTCTGTTAATGCACCAGTTGGACAGTGAGTAATACATTGTCCACAATTAGTACAAACAACACTTGCAAATGGTAGGTCAAGGAAAGTTGAAATTTTCATCTCTTTACCCTTGTTGGCTACTGTAAGTGCGTTAACATGTTGCAAGTCTGCACATGTTCGTACACATCTTTGGCATCTAACACATTTACTGTCATCTTTCTCTATAGACCATGACGATTTATCAACCGTAGTACCTTGTTTTAATACACTTAAGTATATTTCATTGTCAATATTATATTCAGCCGACAAGTCTTGAAGTTCGCAATTAGTACTACGATAACAAGTTGTACATTGTGTGTTGTGTTCCGAAACAAGTAATGCAACAACATCTTTTCTTGCTTTTCTAACTTTTGGAGAAGAAGTAATTATATTCATTCCTTCGGCAATAGGCACTGCACAAGAGGCTTCAAGTCGTTCTCTGCCTTCTATTTCCACAACACAAACTCTACAATTTCCTGCAATACACAAATCTTCGTGATGGCAAAGAGTAGGTATGCGAATATTCGCTATTTTTGCAGCTTCAAGTATTGTTTTGCCTTTTTCAACATTAACTTGAACGCCGTCTATATTTATTTTAATTGTATTTGACATAATTTTTTGTTTATTTGTAATTAATAAATCATTTCTTCTCTAAAATTAATTATTATAGAAGCAAACGAGTTTGTTACTGATTGTCCGAGTCCGCATTTTGAAGTCAATTTCATAGTACGACTGAGTTCTATTAGTTGGTCAAGATATTCGGCAGGTTTTTCACCTTTTTTTACGGCTTCAATACCTTTTAATAATTGCTGACAACCAACTCTACAAGGAGTGCATTGTCCACAAGACTCTTCTTCAAAAAACTCTAAATAATTATGTAAAACTCTATACATAGAGCGAGTGCTGTTAAACAACATGGTAGAAGCTCCTGTTGTATTTCCTTCGCCAATAATTGTTTTATCAAATCTTTTTCGTGGAATACAAAAACCTGCAACTCCACCAATTTGAACAGCTTTGGTATCACCATCTCCGTAAGTTTCAACAAAATTAGCAATGTTCATTCCAAGTTCTATTTCATAAACTCCTTCATTAGGTGAATCTCCAGAAACAGAAAATAGTTTTGAACCTTTTTGATCATTAGTTCCAAATCTTTTGTACTCTCTTGCTCCATAACGACATACCATTGAAGCCGATGCTAAGGTCTCAACATTGTTAACAACAGTTGGTTTGCCATGTAAGCCATTTTGAATAGGATATGGAGGTTTATTTCTTGGTTCACCTCTTTTTCCTTCCATTGATTCTATAAGTGCTGTTTCCTCACCACAAATATAAGCTCCCGCTCCTACAAAAATTTCTATAGGAAAATTTAAGCCTACTTCTTTTGAATGTTCGGCAAATATTTCTAATTCCTTTTCTAAATCTGGAATTAAATATTTGTATTCACTTCGCAGATAAATATAACCTTTGGTAGCACCAGTAGCCCATGCACATATTCCCATTCCCGATATTACCTTACGAGGAACTTCGCAGAGTAGTTTACGGTCTTTGAAAGTACCAGGTTCGCCTTCGTCGGCGTTACAAATAACATATTTTACTTCGTTTTGTTCAGCTGCAGCAAATTTCCATTTTAACCCAGTAGGAAATCCTGCCCCACCTCTTCCTTTTAAACCAGAATCTAATAATTCTTGAATTACGTCTTCTTTGGGGCGCTGTATAGTTTCTTTTAAAATTTGATATGGAGCAACAGAATATTTACTGAGGATTATATCAACTCTTTTTAATTTATTTGACATTTTTTATCTTGTTTATTGTTAGTAATTAGTTAAAAGTGAATAAGATAAAAGTAATTAACTTGTTTATTTTCTCCGAGTAATATCACCTATAATCGTTTGAATTTTTAACGGAGTTAATTTAGTGTAATAATCATCGTTTATTAACATTGCAGGTCCTACATCACATAATCCTAAACAGTTAGTTTCAAATAATGAAAATTGTTTATCTGGAGTTGTTTCTCCTAATTTTATCTTTAATGTTCTTTCTGCCGCTTCAATAATTTTATTTTTATCTTTCATGTCACAAGTTATAGATTTGCAAATATAAATTTTATTTTTGCCATCTGCTTTGGTTTCAAGAAATGAGTAAAAAGAAGCAGTACCATATACTTCTGCTGCCGAAATATCCAACGCTCTTGCAACTTCGGTCATTGCTTCGCTTGTTAAATAATTCTTTTCCTTTATAATATCTTGAAGTATAGGAAGTAAACTTGTTCGTTTATTACCATATTTCGCAGATATTTGCTGTACTAATACTCTAACGTCTGCCATAATTGTATGTTTTTTTGGTGTTATTTATGTTTTTAATTATCAGTAAAAATAGGTTGATTATTTTCAAATATAAATGATTAATATTATCCGAAAAAATGATAATAATCATTAAGCAAATATAGTTTGTTTATAAATTTGAATTATTGTTCAAGATTAATAATATGTATTATAGAAAACATAAGGTGTTACAATTATAGTTACATCAAAAAGACAAATTGATTTATGATATATTTATTTTTTTTTTAAATTATAAAAAAATATTGTATTCAATAAAATAAAGTAAAACTATCCAAGACTACAATAAATACTATCTATATATTGCTCATATTCAAACCAAAATATAATTTATTTATTAATTTTAAACTTTTCATGAAAATTCATAATATCTGTTTTTTTTTCCCATTTTAAAAAAAAGTATTTATTAATTACCATTATTCAATTAATAGTAGTATATTTGCAAACTCCCAATATGTAAAAAATTATTAAGATATACTAAAAAAAAATTAAACATGAAACACATTATTCTATTTTTTTCATTTTTCACTATAGTAACAATTACTATTGCCCAACCTGGAGATAAACTTAAGATTGCTGACTATGATGAAAAATTTGATTTAGCAGAAGATTACATTGAAGATGGAAAGTTTGCAGAAGCTATTATTATTTACAACGAACTTTTAACCGAAAACCCTAATGATGATGCAATTAATTTTCGTTTAGGATTTTGTTATTTGTTTATGACAAAAAAATGGATGTCAATTGAACCATTTGAAAAGGTAGTTAATAATTATAGAAACTCCGAGCCTAAGCCAAAAAATGCTCCAATTGATGCTTATTATGGATTAGCACACTCGCTTTATATAAACTATGATTTTTATGGAGCAAAACAAACTTATGAAGAGTTATTAGGTTTGGTTAAGAACAAAGGAGATAAAATACAGATTAAAGAAAAGATAGAAATTTGCGACAACGCAATTGTTATTTTTGAAAACCCAAAAATGATGATGGTTGTTAAATTAGGTGTAATAAATTCGGAATATGCCGACCATAGTCCTACCGTTTCAGCAGACGAATCTGTGGTTATTTTTACATCAAGAAGAAAAGGGAGTACAGGAGGTAAGGTTGCAGACGATAACCAATTTTATGAAGATATATACGTTTATGATAAAAGATTAGGAATTGATGCTAAACCAAAAAAAATAGATACTCTTGTTAACTCAATTTATCATGAAGCCACATCTGGGCTTTCATTTGATGGAAAAGAGCTATTTCTTTATAAATCAAGCAATAAAGATAATGGAGATATTTATTATTGTTCGTATGAGAATAACAAATGGTCTGCTCCAACTGAATTAAAAGGAGATGTTAATACGAAAAAAAGAGAGTCGCATGCAAGTATTTCTGCCGATGGAAAACATTTATATTTTACAAGCTCAAGGAAAGGTGGATATGGAGGATTAGACATATATGTAGCTGAAAAAAATACTGAAGGAGAATGGGTTAATGTCAAAAACTTAGGTCCCAATATTAATACAGAATTAGACGAAGAGGGACCATTTTTAAATTTTGATGGAAATATGTTGTATTTTAGCTCACAAGGACATAAACCAATGGGAGGTTTTGATATTTTTTATTCTAAATTAGATGAATCAGGAAATTGGGCTAAGCCTGTGAACATGGGTTTCCCACTTAACACAGTTGATAACGATGTGTTTTTTGCCCCAACTTTACAAGGCAATAGAGCTTATTACTCTTCGCAACAAGAGGGTGAATTTTCAAATATTTATATAGTTGAATTTTATGAAAATGAAAACAATATAATACTTGTTTCTGGATTTACTTATGATAGTAATATAAAAAACTTTGAAATTCCAAAAGACGAAGTAAGCATGATTGGAGACACGGCAGTAATTGGAACAAGAAAAGTAGTGGGAAATAAAATGATAGACTACCATTACAAAGATAGTATTTTGATTACAGATAAAAAAATCAAAGATAATAGAGTATTTTTGACAGATAGCTTATGTAAAATTCCCGCAGGAACAACAATTGCAAATTATTTTGTTGATACAAAAATTTTAGATAATTTTTACAATCCAGACGAAGAAAATGGAAAATATATGTTTGTTATTCGTCCACAAAAGAACCATTTAATTCATTATGAAGCCCCTGGACACATGTTTGACATAAAAAATATTCCGGCACGAAACAATGGGTTTAGTAATGTTTTTTATAAAGCAGAATTGGACACACTTATCATAGGAGAGATAAAACAAACACGAACTACATGTTTTGATTTAGAGTCTAACGAACTATCTATTAAACAAGAGCTTGAGTTAGAATTGATTGCTAGTTTCATGAAAAAAAATGATTATTTATATGTGAGTTTTTCTTCTCAAAGTTATATGCAACAATCTTCAGCAGATGGAGAAGCTAAGATAACAACAGCTCAAGACTATTTGCTGGCTAACGGTATTAGCCAAGACAGAATTCTATCAGATTTGTCAATAAACTCAATAAATCCAGGCTGTTTAGAATACACTTTCTTTGATGAAACAACAAAAATAATAGCAGAAAATGAGAAAGAGGATAAATTAAAAGAGCCAGATGTAGTTACAGAACAACAATTTGTAGTTTTTGTATCTAATGTTGTTTTTGAAATAAACAAACATAAAACCGATGCTTATAATGCAGATCTTGATGTACTTGCACTTTTTATGAAAGAAAATAAAGATGCTAAAATTTCAATTTCTGGATATACAGATACGCAAGGACCTGCATGGTATAATAAAAAATTAGCTACAAATAGAGCAAATTTTGTTAAAGATTATTTAATAGCCAAAGGTGTAGCAGAAAATCAAATTCAAGCAAAAGGAAAAGGTTTTGATAAACAAATTGCAAAAAATACAGACAAAAGTGGTAACTTTATTTTGGATGCACTTGGCTACAACAGAAGGGTGGAAATTGTTGTAACCCAGCAAGGAGTGAATGAGAAACTCAAAGTTAAACAAATAGAAGTACCAAGCCAATATTCGGTAGAAGATAAAACAGTAACTACTACATACTCAATCAGTCTTTTTCAATCGAAAACAAGAAAAAATCTAAGTGAATTAGAAGAAGGGGTAAAAGAATTAAGTAAAGGCGATGAGTCTATGTATTATTACATAATAGGAGAATATAAAACACATAATGAAGCAAAAATAAAACTCGTTGAAATGAAAACGAAATATTCAAATGCTTTTATTTATAAGAATAGCAAATAAAATTAATGATGCGTAATTTTAACTTAGAATTTGATTTTTTTACTTCACGCAGTAGCGGTGCAGGTGGTCAACATGTAAACAAAGTAGAAACAAAGGTAGAATTACGTTTCAATATTGATAATTCAAATTTACTTAGCGATGCAGAAAAACTGTTGTTAAAAGAAAACCTTAAAAATAGAATTGTACAAGATAATATATTGCAAATTATTTCACAATCTTCAAGAAGTCAGCTAAGAAATAAAGAAAATTGTATTGAGAAATTTTATGAACTATTAAAAATTGGATTAATAAAACCAAAAAAAAGAAAAAAAAGAAAAATTTCTAAAGTTGCAAAAGAAAAAATTTTGGAACAAAAGCATAGAAATTCTGAAAAGAAAAAAAGAAGAAAAAAGAATTTTGAAATTGATTAAAAAAAGAACTTTTTCACAGGAGACAATCAAAGAATCATTTTTTTGAAATTTTAGAATTGAAGTTTACTTCTGTAAATGAGTATTTTAAAATTACTATGAAATTGGCACTTTTGAAAACGCTAAAAGATGCCTATAAATTGGAAATTTGACGTTTAGTAACTTATTATTAATGGTTATTATCATCTAGGTTTCCAATTTTTTTAATTAATAACTAAAGTTTTTGCTTTCATAATAATATAATTATCAAACAGTTGTAATTTTACTACAAAAAGATAATATATTAAAAATCAACATATTAATATTCAATAAAAACACTTAATTGGCATAATGTCAGTATTTTACAAGTA
>JAOZTW010000842.1 GCA_029938985.1 Bacteroidales bacterium
TGGAACTATGGTTATTGAACAAGATATTGATAAAGGAAGTGGTTTACCTGGTAATATTTATACTCCATATTTATTTATTGGTACTACAGTAATAGGTACAACAATTGAAACAGCAAGTGTTTCCGTATTTGAAAATGGAAACATTGAAATTGAACCATACTATTTTAGTGATGCTTTTATAGTTGCAGATGGTGGAGATTTTCTTTTACAACAAACAAGTACAGAAAAAGGAGCATCGGTTACTGTAAGAGGTGGCAATATGGTTATAGAACAAGATATTGACAAAAATACAAAAGGTAACGCAAATGTAAGCATTAGAGGTGGTACTATGGTTATTGAACAAGATATTGATAAATCTAAAGGTTTTAACGCAGGTGTTAAAGTTGGTAATGGTGGTACAATGGTAATAGAACAAGACATTGACAAAACTCCAGTTACAAGTCTTCTTACAACCCCTTATTTTCAAATAATTGGAGGTTCAGTAACTCTTGGTTCGCTTGCTACAAATGCAAAAGGTTCTGCAAAAATTGTTACTGCAAATATGGTTATTGAACAAGATATTGATAAAAATAGACTTGGAGAACCTAATATTTTAATAGGAAGTAGTGGTACATTAGAATTTTTTGAAGACGCTTTAAATACAAACGAAGCATATTTAATAATAGGAGAAGTAGGTTCTGCCACTTTTCACGAAGGAGCAGTTGTTAGTTCGCAAGCACAAACACGCCCATTATTATTGTCCGAAAGTGGTTCGTCTGTTATTGATTTAAGTAGTGATGGTGTTATAAATGAAGATGTTATATTAGAACAAATTTATCAACCAGCAGCATGGGAATGTATTTCTTCGCCTGTTTCTGGTGCTACTGCTAATATTTTTGATAATGTTGAACTTAAAGCATGGGACGAAGAAACAGCAAGTTGGTTTACTGTTGCTCCAGAAGAAGAATTGTCTGTGGCACAAGGTTTTAAAGCTAATATTTCAGAAATTGATACAGTTCAGTTTGTTGGTTTAATAAACAATGGTATTGTTAGTACCGATTTAACTAACACAATTGTTTCGGATATAAATATTAGAGGTTGGAATTTTGTTGGTAATCCTTTTTATGCAGCCATAGATGTTGAGTTAATTAACTTTACTGATTTTGAAAACTCTGTTTATGTTTATAATACTCAAACTGGTATAACAGAACTTTATCAACAAGGTGGAGTTGTTTTAAATGGCTCACAACAAGTGGTTGAAAGTACAAAAGGATTTTTTGTGAAAGCAAATCCAGATGCAGTAAATCCTAATTTTACTATCACACCCGAAGTTTGTGTGCATGATATTCCTGGTTTGTTAAAATTAGCACCAACCAAAGAAGTAACAGAAGCATTAATTTTGAGTGCAAATAATTCTACTTATAGCGACCAAGTTTTTGTATATTTTGACGAAACAGCAACCAACGATTTTGATGCAAATCTTGATGCTTTCAAATTCTTTTCATTAAATGCAGATATTCCTCAATTATATACTGTAGGTAGCGACAATGAATTTTTGTCGATTGATGTAAGTCCAGAACCTTTAACTGAATTTAAAGAAATTGCTCTTAACTTTGTTGCAGGAACAGATGATGATTATATAATAAACGTAGATGAAATTACAATAAATTCAACCTATGAAGTTTTTCTTAAAGATTTAGTAACCAATTCAATGACTAACCTTAGAACAACTTCAAGTTATCAGTTTAGCTATACTACCTCCGACGTTGCAGAACGTTTTAAACTATTGTTTGGTACTGAGTCAAGTGTAACTTCAACAGATGTAACAGAAAACATAGATATTTACTCTTACAATAAATCTGTTTTTGTATCACTAACCAAAAACACTAATGCAAAAGTAATTATTTATAATCAGCTTGGTGCAGAAATGTATTCGCAAGATATTTCAGGAGCAGGATTACATCAAATAAATAATGATTTGATTGCTTCCACTTATATTGTTAAAGTTGTTAGTGAGCAAGATATTAAAGTGAAAAATGTTGTTTTATTTTAGATAAGTGAAAAAGAAAAAATAACTAACCCCAATCTACTTGTTTATTTTGCCCTTTTAAAAATTTAAAAAATATCATTAAATAGCTCGCTATTTGCAGATTTGTATAAATAATAGAAGAACAAAAAAACGGCGTATTCTGGAGTTACTTATTATTTCATTT
>JAOZTW010000224.1 GCA_029938985.1 Bacteroidales bacterium
TGATTACAAACCAGTAGATTAAAGAAATACAAATGTGTAAAAACTTTTGTGTGGGTACTTATTCCAAAAACCGATAAAACTTATGTATTTTAATAACTAAATTATGTGTAATACAAAAAATCAGTTAAAACTAAATATTTTCAATCTCAAAATAAGATATAAATAATTTTAAAAAGTTCAAATTTATGAATTTTTTGTAGTTTGGTTTAAATTTTGCAATTAAGAATTGTAAAATTAATTCTAAACATGCTTAAAAGACTTTTATATATAACTATTTTCCTTATATCATTTACTTTAACGTCAGGTCAAACAATATCTGTTATTAATACCGATACTGATTTTCCTATTCCAGGAGTAAATGTTTTTTCCAAAAACTATGATGATACTTTGCAAACTAACAATAAAGGAGAAGTTTCATTAGATCTTTTTAAAAACTCAGATGTAATTATTTTTGATCATTTTGTTTTCAGTAATATAAAAAAAACAAAAGAACAGATTATAGATGACAAATATATTGTTCTAATGTCGCCATCAGGAATGTTAGCAATGCAAAATAATTCAATTATCACCGCCGAAGAGTATTCCAAAGATTTACCTTTTTATATAAATATTGTAAATTTTGATGATGTTTCCACACTAACAACCAACGAAGACGGCTCAGGACAGAAAATTATGTTTGAAAAAAATAAAGGAGGAAGTACAATTTTTAGAGGCTTTCTCCCAAACAAAGTAGTGCTTGTTATGGACGGAGTACGTTTAAATAATGCTTTATACCGAACAGGAAAAATTTCAGGTCCTTTGCATTTTCAAAATGCGTCGATTGAGCGAGTTCAACAAATAAATGGTGCAAGCTATGTTATGTATGGTCCTGATGCTGTTGGTGGTGCTATCCAATATTTTACAAAAGTTCCAAAATTTAGTAGTGATAATAATTTTTCGTATAAAATAAACACAATATCTCAATACGAAACAGCAACACAGAATTGGATTTCTAATGTAAATGTAAACCTATCTACCAAAAAATTTGCCTCCTACACAAGCTTTACTTACGGACAATATGGTAAGATTAAAATGGGGAAAAATAGAAACGACAATGTTGACAGCGAATACGGTTTAAATAAATATTATATCGAAAGAATAAATGATAAAGATAGCGTGCTTGTAAACGATGTACCAACGACACAACAAAACACTGATTATAAGCAATATCTTTTTATTCAAAAATTCAGATACAAACCAAAAGATAATTTGAATATTATTTTAAATTTACAATACAATACTTCATCTGAGATAGGAATGTATAGTGCTTTGACCGAGATAAACAGAGGAAATTTGCGTTTTGCCGAAGTAGAATTTAGACCTCAAAATAAATTTTTTTCGTCAGTTGCCCTACTTTATGAAAAACAAACTAAATATTATGATTTCATTTCAGTAATTGGTTCAATGCAGTATATTGAAGAATATAGATATTCTCGCAAATACAACAGTTCAGTTGGATTACATCAACTTGAATATCTTTACGATGCGTCGATAAATTTAGATTTTGTAAAATTATTTAATATCAACAGAATTACTTACGGAATAGAGAGTTCGTATAATTACTTAAAATCAACTGCATTTTTTGAGAATGTTGAAACAGATTCCATTTATGATGGTTTAACTCGCTATCCAACTTATGGAACAAATATGCAAACATTTTCTACATATTTTACTTACAAACGTTTAAGTAACTCACAATTTATAATCAATACAGGTGTTAGGTTAGATTATACTCATTCTAATTGTAATTTTGAAGACCAATTAAAGCATATTACCAAAAATTCTAAATTTATTTATAATTTTGATAAAGTAACTTACAATCAATTAGCACCTTCGGCAAGTTTAAATTTTGATATTTATCCATTACCCGGATTTCAAATCAGTCTGTTAAACTCATTATCGGTACACACACCAATAGTTGACGAATATGGTAAAATAATGCTCAAAGATTTTGTGGCAATTTTGCCAAATAATAGTTTAAAATCTGAAAAATCGTATAATATTGAACTCGGTGTAAGTCAAATTCTTTTTGAGTCGATTAAGATTAATGTTGGCGTTTTCAACTCATGGATGCGAGATGCAATAATTGTTTCAGATGCAAATATTAATGGAATTGATAGCCTTTATCTTGGAATTGATGGTTACGAAATTGCTACTAAAATAAATATTGACAACGCACAAATTTATGGTATTTCGGGAGGAGTAAAATTTGGATATTATTTTGGACGAAAAAGTGAAAATTTCGTAAAATTTAATAGCTCGGCTAACTATATAAAAGGTATAAATAAAGACGAAAATATTGCTCTTCCAAATATTCCACCTATTTATGGACAAACAGCTGCTTCATTAAAATTGAAATCCTACACCTTAAAATTTTCGCATAATTTTAATGGTCTTAAAAAAATGGAAGAATTATCAATTTATGGAGAAGATTATATTGAGAAGGCAATGGACGACGGATTTATGGCTTGGCAAACATATAATATCAAATTGTCGTATAATACTGGTAATTATTTGTCGTTACATTTTTCGGTAAACAATATATTTGATACTTTCTACAGAAGCTATGCCTCGGCGGTAAGTGCACCAGGACGAAATTTTATTTTTACTTTAAAATTAAATATTTAAAATAACGGCTTCTTAAAATTTTCACAACTAATGGTTATGGTTGTAAATGAGGGTTTTAAAAATATTAAATATAAACAAGAATTGTATATTTTGCAAAATACCAAAATAAAACCTTTTTTTTTCACATTTTATAAACAAAATTCAAAAATAATACTATATTTGGAGTTTTAAAATTATCATATTAAATGATAATAATATTATAAATTGAATGATAAAACTGTTGAAAATCAATATAAATAAATTTGAAATTTAATAGAAAATAAAGGGAAATATATTAAAAAACAAATGAAATAGAAATGGAGAATAATTAAAATAAATTTCAGTTTAACTTTTGTTATCCTTTTTTAAAACCTCTCTACTGTACCACTAATAATACTATGGATTTAATAAATAAAAAAATACAACTACTTATTGACACTTTAAAGGTTAGCTCTGACTATGATTTTAGTGGCTATTCTATAAAATCGTTTACTCGGCGAGTTGCTAAAGTGTTGGAAACATATAATATTGATTTAGATACTCTTACTCGTCGTGTTCAATATGATGTTGTTTTTGTTGAAAATGTAGTAAAAGAAATAACTGTAAATACAACAGAATTATTTCGTAACCCGCAAAGCTGGCAGGCAATAAAATATAGAATTTTACCAAAATTTGAAAATCAAAAGACAATAAATATTTGGCATGCAGGCTGTTCTACAGGTCAGGAGGTTTATTCAATGCTAATTTTATTGAACGAACTAAAAATGCTTGACAAAGCAAGAATTTTTGCCTCAGATATTAACGAAGATGTAATTAAAACTGCCAAAAAAGGAATATATGTTTATCGTTTTAACATGACCTATCTTGATAATTTTGACAAAGTTATAAGACAAAATCCCTATAATTTTGAACATTATAAAAACGTTCCTTACTCCGATTATTTAATTATTGATAAGGAAAAAGATACAATTTCTGCCAAAGATTTTTTAAAAAATAGAGTAACCTATATAAAACAAAATTTAGTAAAAAGAGAACAAATATTTAAAACACAGTTTGATATAATATTTTGTCGAAATGTATTAATTTATTTTAAACAAGAGCTTCAAACACAGATGTATAGGTATTTTTATCAAAACCTCAAAAACAATGGTTTTTTGATTCTCGGGTATCACGAAAGTATTTTGGGACAACAAGCTCAGCGATTCAATAGAAAAGGACTTTATTACACAAAAAAATTAGTATAATAAAATGACAAAAGCAGTTAAAAATATAGGAATTTCTGAATACAGAGAAATTATTCGTCAAATACAATTGATTTATAAATTTAATCTTTCTAACTACGCTCTCACTTCATTGAAAAGGCGAATAGAAGATTTTATGTACATGAGTAGCTCTTTAACATCGGATATTTTTATTGAAAAAATAGGAAAAAACAAAGATTTTTTTGAAGAATTTTTGTTTAACATTTCCGTACCAACAACTGAAATATTTAGAGATGGAGAAGCTTGGCGAGAATTTAGAACATCAATTTTGACGAAATACAACAAACAGTCAAAAATAAAAATCTGGTTACCAGAGGCTACATCGGGAGAGGAATTATACTCTCTATTAATTGTTTTGTATGAAACAGAAATGTTGGAAAAATGCGAAATACTTACAACAGCCATTACAGATAAAAATATATTTGAAATAAAATCTGGTTCTCTTGTCGTTCGCAAATTAGAAGTAAGTTCTGCAAATTATCAAAGATACAAAGGAACAAATCAACTTTCTGATTATTACAATAAAAAACATAAGAAAGCAACTTTTAATTTTAATTTATTGAGTAAAGTAGAATTTAAGAAACACTATATTTACGAAAAAACCGACCCTTTAAATATTTTTGATATAATAATTTTCAGAAATAGAATGCTGTATTACAACAAAGAACTACAACAGACTGTTTTAGACAATATTTATCAATCATTATCAAAAGGAGGACACCTCTTTATAGGAGTGCGAGAATCCTTAAATTCTTGGAAAAATTCAGACAAAATGAAGCTTATAATTAAAAATGAAAATATTTTTCGGAAACAAAAATAATTCAAAAAATCAAAATATGGCACAGAAGTATGTAATAATAGGAGGGTCGGCTGGTAGTTTTCAATCAATTACAGAAATACTATCAGAACTTCCAAAAAATTACGATGCAACAGTTTTTTTATGCTTACATCGTTTAAAGCATGTAAGAACAGGTTTTGTGGAAGCACTTTCTATAAAATCAAAACTCCCAATTTCTGAACCTATTGATAAGGAATTTATAAAAAATGGAAGAGTTTATTTAGCACCTGCAAACTACCACATGTACTTTGAGTTAGGAAATTCTTTTTCGCTATCAACAGAGACTGCGGTGAACCATTCACGTCCATCAATTGATCTCTCGTTTGAGTCGGCTGCATATATCTTTAGAGAAAAACTTACAGCAGTATTATTATCAGGAGCAAATAGAGATGGGGCTCATGGGATGAAAATTGTAAATAAATACGGAGGCTCTACAGTGGTACAAGACCCAGAAGAATGTCAGGTAAAAACAATGACTACCTCAGCAATTGCGGTAACAAAAATAAACCATATTTTATATCTCAAAGACATTATTAAGCATTTAAAAAAAATATAATCAATTAGGAATTAGGAATTGGTTTACACCTTAAAGTTCAATTATTTGTTTTATTATGCCTAATACCTAACAAAGTTTTACAACATAATAATAAAAATTTTATGCAAAAAAAGTTTTTTATAATAAATCTACTGTTGTTTATTATTAGCATTCCTGTTTTTTTACAATTAAGTCAAATTGTAACTATGGTTGGTGATTCTTATAATATTATTGTGATAGGAGTATATATTGTAATTGTACTAACAGCAATTGTATTTATGGCTGTTTTATTAAAAAAAATAGAGTCTCAAAAAACAAAAGAAATAATAAAGATAATATATAAAGATAAGGAAAAAACAAAAGATAAACAAGAAATAAAAAAAGAATCATCAATTTCGAAAACAATAAATGAAATATTAGAAGACACCCAAACAATAAAAAATGCGAATAAATTTACAGAACAAATTTTAAAAAACCTTGCAAAGGTATTTAATATTGTACAAGGTGTAACTTTTTTATTAGATACAAAAAGTAATACTTTCAAAACAGTAAGCACTTATGCCTTTTACTCCGAAGAAATGCGTGAATTTGAAGTAGGTGAGGGTTTAACAGGACAAGTTGCTAAAAATAAAGAATTTTTATGTATTGAAAATGTACCAAAAAATTATATTACGGTACTCTCAGGACTTGGAGAAGGAACTCCAAAATATTTAATATTGTTTCCAATAATTTATGATGACAAAACTATTGGAATTATTGAATTTGCGACTTTTGACAAATTACCAAAAAATTCAAAAAAGATTTTTGAAAAATTAAAAATAGCTATTGGAAAGAACCTTAAAAAAGATAATCAATGAGTTATAAATTAAAAAACAATGAAAAGTTTAGACGGAAACATAAAGTAACTTGCACTTTGAATGATTATGAATTTAGTGCACTTGTAAAATATTGTGAAAAATATAAAATTGAAAATAAATCAAAATTTATAAGAGAGGCTTTAATATCAAATATCTTAGAAAAATTTGATGAAGACTATCCTACACTTTTTGAACCAGATTGATATAAATTTAACAGTTTTTTAGGCATGTTTCACAAATGCAAATTTTTGCATTATTTTTAAAGTTTTGAACACCTCATTTACAATAGTAAACTACGGTATTAAAAATTTTAAAATGCCTTAAACTTTACTTTTGTGAAACATAACGTTTTTTAATAATATTAATAAAATGGAAAATATTCTTATTATTGGTGCTGCAGGACAAATAGGGTCGGAGTTAACACTTGCTTTGAGGAAAATTTATGGAAACGAGCATGTTTTTGCTACAGATTTAATAAAACCCTCAAAAGATATTTCAAAAGAAGGACCTTGGGCAATTTTAGATGTTTTGGATAACAAAAGATTGGTACATTATGTTATCAGACACAAAATTACTCAAATTTATCATCTCGCCGCAGTATTGTCGAGTAATGCAGAAAGAATTCCAATACAGGCTTGGAATATTAATATGGACGGTTTAATGAATATATTAGACCTTGCCAAAGAAATACCCGAAATTAAAAAAGTATTTTGGCCCAGTTCTATAGCTGTTTTTGGACCTACAACTCCTCGCCAAAATACTCCACAACTTACAATTACCGAGCCAAGTACTGTTTATGGAATAAGTAAAATTGCAGGAGAAAGGTGGTGTGAGTATTATTATAAAAATTATGGAATTGATGTAAGAAGTATTCGCTATCCTGGATTGATAAGCTACAAAACGGAGCCAGGTGGAGGAACAACAGATTATGCTGTTGAGATTTTTTATGAGGCTGTTAGAACAGGTAAGTATGAATGTTTTTTAGAAAAAGATACATATCTACCAATGATGTTTATGTCAGATGCAATACAAGCAACAATAAACCTTATGGAAGCAAAACCTGAAAAAATTAAGGTAAGATCAAGTTATAATCTGGGAGGAGTAAGTTTTTCGCCAGACGATATTAGCAAAGAAATAAAAAAACATATTCCAGATTTTGAAATTACTTATAATCCTGATTTTAGACAACAGATAGCTGAAAGTTGGCCTGAAAGTATAGATGATAAAAAAGCACAAGAAGATTGGGGCTGTAAAACTACTGTTGAAATTGAAGAAATGACAAAATTAATGCTTGAAGGTGTAAAAGAAAAGTTAACTAAGTAATGATACAATTATTCAATGATATAATTATATAGCTATAAACCAGCAAACTAAAGAAGTGTAAATGTGTAAAAACTTTGTATGGGTACTTAATAGTTAATAATTTCTGATAAAACTTAATAAATACAATAACAAATTGTACTTTATATTTAAAAATTTATTGTATTTTTGCCTCAAGTTAATTCATAAAAGTTTTCTTGAGGCAAGCTTTTTTAGGAAAGGCTATTTGAAAACAACGATTATTGAAAATGAAATAATAAGTAATCCAGAATACGCCGTATTTTTGTTTATTAGTATTTTAACAAATCTCTGAAAAGTCGGGAAAACTTTTTACCAGAACATTAAAGCATTGATTATTTGCTTT
>JAOZTW010000225.1 GCA_029938985.1 Bacteroidales bacterium
ACACAACCTGATGTGCTAAGTATGTTTTTGCATTTTTTATGAACAAACCCTGTATATGTTTACAGAGTTTGTTCATAAAAATGTAACTTCAACAATCGGGTACTTGTTTTGTTCAGTTATTTTTTTTGAAAAAGTAAAACAAAAAAATAGGTTAGTGTAATTTATTTTTTCTTTTTCTTAGTGTTTTTACAAAAATAAATGAAAAATATTAAACAACAAAAAATATCATTTAATTTAACTCGCATTATTCATAAATTATACTATTACAAAACAGAACTAACTATAAACTAAAGCAATGCTCTATATTTATATTTTCAAAAATGCTTGCATTTAATCAAAGAAAAATATTTGGTAGGATAAGGTGCATAAGTACCCATACAAAAGTTTTTACACATTTATATTTTTTAATCTATTGGTTTATAATTACATAATTGTATCATTGAACCATTGAATAATTGTATCATTCCTTAGCTCCACAATATTTGGAGAAACCAACAGATTGTACAAAGGTGCATAGCACCAAAATATTTGTAGTAACACAGTAATATTAGGCAGCGGAGGTAGTAATGGTTGTAGATTAAAGTTGTGGAAATATGAGTAATATGCAAACAGTTTTTGCCTTACATAATGAAAAAAATATACTCTTTATAAAATGACGTTTATATACAGTTATCTACTTATTACAGAAGAGTTTGAAAAACTTTTTGTCAAAATACAAAAATATTTAATATTTGTTTTTTTTGTAATATTTATCTATCAGATTTTCACGGCAATAAATAATTTATTTGATTTTTATTAATCATTTTTTAATATTTAGACAAACAGTTTTTCCAACTATTCTGTATATTATAGAAATTAATACAAATACGTTGATTTTTTATGTCAATTTTAGATGCCAAATATGTTGTAAAGACAAGGCATGCCTTGTCTCTACGACAAATTGTACAGCAAATTGTATGTTTTTAATATTGCTGAAAAGTTTTCCCGACTTTTCAGCTAGTTAAGAATTACTATTTAATTATCAATTTCATTTTTTTACAATTTTTTCACTTCCAATTAGTTTATTGTTAATATCATAAAGCGATATTAAATAAATTCCAGCTGGCAAATAACTCATATCTATTTCAAAAGAATTAACATTATTGTTATCAACTTGATATGTTTTTGAACCAGTAATAGAAGTCATGCTAATTGAATTTATATCTTTAATATTTTGCGAATTAATAATAACATAATTTGTTGCAGGATTTGGATATATTTCAAAAACAAAATTATCTTCCAAGTTAATAGAACTAACGTCATATTCAATCACATAGTAAAGTTCTGAGGTGTTAATTATGTCGTTCCATTCACTTGCACTTCCAAGAAAAGGATTTCCCAACGGCCAGCCCTCTAAGGCAATAGCTCCAGCATTTTGATTTGAAGCATAATTATCTGGTTCGTTTGGAGTTCCATCACTTGTTCCTCCCCAATTATAATAAGCCTCATCAACAGCTTGACCATCTCCTGTACCATTAACACCTTGTCCTATCCAAAAATTACTACCTTCCGAATCATCATTTCCATCCCAAAGCCATGTACCTTCTGTTGTTTTATCTGATGCTCCCATCCAAACATAAGCAATTCCACCGCCGTTATTTATTGTTAAATAATCAGTTGGAATTTCAGCACCATTAATTATTGCATCATAAACTGCATTTTGTTCTTCTACGCTATTAATTTCTACAAGATATCCACCATGATCAACTGCATCGGCAGCAGCATCTTCCCATGTTTTTAAAACTTTCACTATTTCATAATCTTTACCATCAAATTGAAAATTATAACTTGAACGAAATTCATCTGCAACACACCTTACAGAATATCCAAAATTCCAATCAACATACCATCGTGTGATAGTAGGAATTTCATCTACACGTGAACAAACATTTCTATAAAAATAGGAATCTGTATAATCACCAGGGGTTGTTGACCAGAAGTATGTGAAATAAAAATCAGTACCATAAGAACTTACTGAAGGATAATCTTCATTATATACAAAACCAGCATCTTGATACCATATTCCACCAAATAGTGCATCAAATCCACTTTCTCCACCTAATTGAAGTTGTATTCCTTCATTTGTGCCACGTTCAAAACCCGTTTCAAGAACATCTTCTTCACTCATACCAAGCGACATTTCCATTTGCATCCATTCCACATCAGATGGTAAATGCCATCCATCTGGACAAATCCCTTGACTACTTTCATCGGTCTCATATTGCATCATTTCATTCCATTGATACAATCCTCCATATTCGTCACATTCTAACTCATTGTTATTATAACAATATTTTTCAATTACAGAATTATCTGTTTGATTGTTGTTACCATTTTGATTAATTTTTGTACCAACATTCAAATTCTGCGACATCCAACATTGTTCACCAATTTGAACTGTTGTATATTCTTTGCCATCTCTTTCGTCTATAAGAACTTCTCCACATTCAAATAATTGAGCATTTACTATGGTAATACTTGAAATAATAAAAATAAAAATAAAAACTAAATTTTTCATAATTTTGGAATATATTTAAAAGTTTATAAAAATAAAGCTACTCAATATAAGATTAGTGAAAAAGAAAAATAAATAACACTAATTTACTTATTTGTTTTGTCCTTTTAAAAATTTCAAAAGTCATTAAATAGCTCGCTATTTGCAGATTAATAAATTATTAAAAACAAAAAAACTATGTATCTTGGAGCTACTTATTATTTATCCAATCTTAAATTGATAGCTAAAATAAAATTGCAATTTACAATTTTATTTTAATAAATAAAAAAATATAAGGTAACAATTTGGATACAAATAAAATTAAATAGGGGGGCAAAAAGGGGGGGAGTTATTATTATATTATTGATATTTAGATTTATAACTAATATACAATTATATTATTACGATTTAAACTCTGTTTTTATTGAAAATTTCATAAATAATTGGATTTTAAGGTGTAAACAAATTTGTAATTCATAACTAACATATAATGGTGTTAAGTTTATATAAAGATTAACATAATTTACAATTATTAAAAAAAATAAAAAAAATTTTGCAATTCAATTAAATCTTTTACCTTTGCAAAAATAAAAAAATTCTTTACTTTTTTAAATATTTACAAAACATTAAAAAATAGACTAATGAAAACAACTTTTATATCAATCCTTTTATCAATTCTTATTTTTTTTTCGTATTCTTGCAAAAGTAATAACGGAAATGATGACGATCTTAAAACAGTAATAAACGAAATTGTTACGATTCTTAAGAAAAATGAAGTTAGCAAATTAAAGTCATATTTTTATCTTGAAAATTCAGTTTTTTTCATTAACAATCAGGGAGTTTATGAAACTATTGATTTGACTGATAGCGACGAATACTTTGACATGTTTATAAGTGATTGCGACTTTAAACCAGTAAATGAAGTAAAATTTGAAGCGTGGCCAGATTATGATTTAGATATTGAAAACTGGACAAAAGAAGGTTGTTTTGCTGAAAAAATTAAAGGAACAAATCATTTTAATGAAATTTATGATATAATAAAAGAAAATGAACTTAGAGAAGTTACTGCAGATGAAGCAACTCAAGCAAAAAAACTGGGTGATTTAAGCGAAGTAAGAGTTATTCTTACAGATTATTGCCTAAGATTTTATTTTGCCAAAAAAGATGGGAAATGGCTAATAACAGCTATAGATTTTCATGATTTTGGAGCATAAAAAAATTGACGTTTTTCACAAGTGTCAAGTTCAAGGCTTTTTTGAAATATTAGAATTGAAGTTTACTTTTGTAAATGAGCATTTTAATATTTCAACAGAAACAAAGAATTTGATACACGTGAAAAATGCCAAAAAATTAAATACATCATCAATAATAATAAATATTTTACTAATTAATCATTTTACACTAACATGGAAGTAGTAAACAACAGAATTACAGGAGACAAAGTACAAGAGTTTGTAAAAGCAACAAGTTTTGGTGGAGCTATTAAGCCACCAGATAGTATTATTATTCATTACACTGCAGGTACAAGTGGTAAAAGTACTGTTCGTTATTTGTCAGGTAAAAGTGCAAAAGTATCTGCACACTTAGTAGTTGACGAAAGCGGTGAAGTAACGCAAATGGTAGATTTCAACAGAAAAGGTTACCATGCAGGTAAAAGCAGCTTTGGAGGTCGTACAGGATATAATGCTTATTCAATAGGTATTGAAATTTCTAATCCAGGTTGGTTAAAGAAAGCTGGCTCAGGATTTGCTAACGCTTATGGCGGAAAAGTAGCACCAGATATGGTTTTTGAAGGAAAACATAGAAACTACCCAAAACCAAGAACAATGTTTTGGCATAAATATCCAGAAGCTCAGGTAAAAGCAGTTTTTGATATTTGTGAAGCATTATGTAACGCTTATGATATTAGAGAAATTTTAGGTCACGAAGAAATTGCTCCTGCAAGAAAAACAGATCCAGGACCAGCATTTCCACTTGACGAATTAAGAGATAAATTTATTAAAAAAATTGAAGTAATTAGCTTGTCTGGTAAAAATGGTAAAGTTAATGAAAAATTAAACATTAGAGTTTCTCCAAAATCTGCTGCAACACAAGCTGGACGACCAATCCCTGCTGGAACAGTTGTTGAATTAATAGAAGAAGCTGGAGACTGGTATCATGTAAATGAAGAAATTATTGGTTGGGTTGCAGGAAAATACATAGAGGAAGATAATTCTGATGACTATGGTGATGCACATGTTACAGCTAATAACCTAAATATTAGAGCTTCAAATAGCACATCGGCAGGAAAAGTAACAGCTGAGCCGTTACACAAAAATACTCGAGTTGATATTATAGAAAAAGCTGAAGACTGGTTACAAGTAAAAGTTAGACTTACTGGTTGGGTTATGAAAAAATTCGTTAGTGTTGTTTAATAATCAATGATATAAATAAATTAAATCCCGAATTGAAAAATTCGGGATTTTTTATTTTATAACAAAAATTGAGAGATTTTTAAAATTATTTCATGTATGGATATGTAAAATCGTTGTATGGTACAAAAGTTTCTTTAATATTTCGAGGAGAAGCCCAACGAATTAAATTCAAACTCGAACCTGCTTTGTCGTTAGTGCCTGATGCTCTTGCACCTCCAAAAGGTTGTTGTCCTACAACTGCACCAGTTGGTTTATCATTTATATAGAAATTACCAGCTGCGTTTCGCAATTTATTTGTTACATAATTAACTATGTTTCTGTCTTTTGCAAAAATTGCTCCTGTAAGAGCATAAGGAGAAGTTTTATCACAAATTTCAAGAGTTTCTTCAAATTTATCATCTTCATATACATAAACTGTCATTACTGGACCAAAAATTTCTTCTTCCATAGTAACAAAGTTTGGATCTGTTGTAACTATTAAAGTTGGTTCAACAAAATATCCTTTTGATTTATCGTAACCACCACCAATAACTATCTCTGCTACATCAGATTTGCTTGCTTGATCAATAAAGTTTGTAATGCTATCAAAAGCAGCTTCGTCAATTACGGCTCCCATAAACATAGAAAAATCTTTAATATCACCCATTTTAATAGTTGCAACATCTTTTTTCACTCTTTCAAGAATTTCGTCCCACTGAGATTGCGGAATATATGCACGTGAGGCGGCCGAACATTTTTGACCTTGATATTCGTAAGCTCCTCTTACAATATTAACTGCAATATTTTCAGCATCAGCAGAATTATGTGCAAAAATAAAATCTTTACCACCAGTTTCTCCAACTATTCTTGGGTACGATACATAGTTATCAATATTTTCAGCAATTTGTTTCCACATTGTTTTGAAAGTAGCAGTTGAACCAGTGAAATGTATTCCTGCAAAATCTTTATGTCCAAATACTTCTTTTCCTACAACTGAACCCCTACTTGGGATAAAGTTAATAACACCATCTGGTAGTCCAGCTTCTTTGAATAATTCCATTAAGTAATATCCTGAAAGCATTGCTGATGAGGCAGGTTTCCAAACAATTGTATTTCCCATCATAGCAGGAGCTGATGACAAATTACCAGCAATTGAAGTAAAATTAAATGGAGAAACGGCAAAAACAAAACCTTCTAAAGGTCTGTATTGAAGTCTGTTTAGTTGTCCTTTTGGAGATTCTGGCTGGTTGCTATATATCTCCGACATATATTTAACATTGAAATTAAAAAAATCTACAAGCTCGCATGCTACATCAATTTCTGCCTGAAGTGGAGTTTTACTTTGGTTTAACATTGTTGCTGCATTTAATACTTGGCGATATTTTGTTGACAGTAACTCAGCGGCTTTCAAAAATATAGATGCTCTGTCTTGCCAAGGCATATTTTCCCATTTTTCTTTTGCCTCCATAGCTGCATCTATTGCAAGTTGAATTTCTTCAACACCTGCAATATGGTAAGTAGCAAGAACATGAGCATGATTGTGTGGCATAACTACATTTGCTGTATTACCTGTTCTTATTTCCTTTCCGCCAATAATAATTGGTATATCAATTTGTAAATTTGACTGCCTGTCAAATTCTTTTCTTAAGTCGGCAGTTTCTTTACTATCTTTGGCATAATTTAATATGGGTTCATTTTTTGCAACATTGAAGTTGTATAAGTAATTGTTCATGTTTTTTTATTTAAAAATTATTAATTTAAAGCCACAAAATTAAAAAATATTAAATAAAAAAAATTGATTTTTATCATTAAGTGAAAAGAAAAAATATGTAATCCCTAACTTTCTGTTTAATTTCAATAAACTACCTTAAATAAAGTGTTTAATAAAATGAATTATTATGTTAGTATCCAAAACGTTCCAATTGTTTTTTATCATTTCGCCAATTTTTCTTTACTTTTACATACTGCTCTAAATATACTTTCTTTTCAAAGAATTTTTCAATATCTTTGCGTGCTTCAATTCCTATTCGTTTCAAAGCATTTCCTTTATTACCTATTAAAATGGGTATCTGAGATTCTCTTTCAACATAAATTATTACTCTTATACGAATAATTTTTTCTTCTTCTTTGAATGACTCAACTTCAATTTCTACGGCATAAGGAACTTCTTTTTTGTAATTAAGTAATATTTTTTCTCTAACTATTTCGGAAACAAAAAATTTCGCAGGTTTATCAGTTATTTGATCTTTAGCGAAATAAGCAGGCGAGTCGGGTAATAATTCCAAAATGTTAGTAAAAATATTATCAATAGCAAATTTGTGTAATGCGGAAATTGGAAAAACTCTTGCATTAGGCAGTATTATTTCCCATTCTTTTATTATTGAAATAATTTTATCTTGCGTACTAAGGTCTATTTTATTGAGCAATAAAAATACAGGGATATCCAATTTTTTCACTTTTTCTATATACTCAATATTTTTATTTTTTGTTTCAAATACATCTGTTACATACAGTATAATATCAGCATCATCAAGTGCTATATCTACAAATTTCAACATCGAATTTTGAAGTTTATAGTTCGGTTTCAATATTCCAGGTGTATCTGAAAAAACTATTTGATAATCTTCGGTATTAACAATCCCCATTATCCTATGTCTCGTTGTTTGAGACTTTGAAGTAATAATTGACAGTTTTTCGTTTGTCAAAACATTCATTAAAGTAGATTTACCTACATTGGGATTTCCAATAATATTTACAAAGCCAGATTTGTGCATTTTTTTTTAGAATTATGATTTTGGAATTAAAAAATTCGGTATTTTTCATAAGTATAAAGTACAAGGCTTTTTTATTTTTTAAATACCGCAGTTTACTTATTGTAAATGAGGATTTTA
>JAOZTW010000843.1 GCA_029938985.1 Bacteroidales bacterium
GAACCACAATAACGCTACAACGCTTAAAACAACGTTCTTATGTTTCCTTTCTATAGGATTATCATAAAATACGAAATTGATGGTTAATGAACCGCCAAGTACGAGAACCGAACGCTTGGTGGTGTGAGAGGTGTACTGGCTATAAAGTAGTCAGCCACCTTCGACTACAAGCTGTATTTCATTGCATTACGATTATTACTTATGCTGTTTATCAATATATTTCTTGTCTTTTCCAAATTCTTTTTTTTCATCGTATTTAATTAAATATGTTTTTATTTCTACATTGTTAATAATTTCGGTATCTTCCTTTATTTTATCTGATTTTACAGTATTTTTAATAAAAACAATGTATATCCCTTTTTTTATTCCGGCTCGCTTACAATAATAAGCAATTTGGTCTTTACCAGTTTTAAAGTCAGCCGGATTATAGTATTTTTTTGTCTCAATAAAATACTCAAAGCCTTTTACATTTATTATCAAATCTGTATTGCCAAGTGATATTTGAGCTTCCCGATAACTTCTCGCTTCAATTATTTGCAAGAACACACTTATAAAAGTTTCAAAACTATAAATCATAGCTGCTTCTTTGATAGATTTAAAGTTTCCGTTTTCGTCTTTTTCTCTGTATGGTCTAAAACTTCGTAAATTTATATGTTGTTTGTAACTGTCGATTAATTTGTCGAAATTTATTTCGTTTTCATTGGTTAAATATTCTTCAACAAACATATTTTCAGCTATACGCTCACCTTCTCCATTTGTGTATGGATAATAATAATCAAAAAGAACTTTTTTATAAAGAGGCACCCAAAATTGGACATATAACTTTTTATCAATAGGGTTTTTGTATGGTTTAATTAATCCGTTTGCATGAAGTTCTTTTATTGCATTGTCATTTATTCTGTATCGTATTTTGCTTGCAGAAAATAATAATTTCTCTACGAATTTACGATGTTCATCTGCTTTATTAAGAACATTTGATATATTTTTATCAATAACTATATCAAGATACCATTGTTCTGTATCTAAATAATCATCGTAATCAAGTTGTCTTTTGTCCGGATTTGCATCAACAATTCTTTGTGCAAAACCATTTACAAGTCCAGGTTGATTGGCTGTAATTTCACTTATTTTTTGTTTTACTTCTTTGTCAAATATTTGTCCTGTTTCAGTTTCGTGTTGTGTAAATAACTCAAAAGTTTCTTCGTTTGTAAAATAAGGCATATTTAATTGGTCGGCAATATTAAACGGGCTTGCATTATCTTTAATAATTCCTGTGATATTTGCAACTCCTACAAGTATTACACTTTTTAAACTATGCCGTTCACGTGAATGATAAACACTTCTTATTGCATGTAAAAAAGTTCCGAGATATTTTTTATTTATACCTTCGACTTCATCAATTACAAGAATATATTTTTTGTCATACAAATTTTCAATTTGGTAAAATATTTCTGCGATATTTTCTGTTTTAAAATTTGTTTTCCAAAATAAGTTTAATTCTCCCCTAAATTTTATTAAAAATGAACTGACAGGTGTCTCTTTATAGTTTTCAAAATTTATATGAGCAACTTTATATCCGTCTTTTTCCAATTCTTTTGCAAGTAATCTAAAATATGTGCTTTTACCTGTTTGTCGGGGTGCCCAAATTGTAAAATACCTTTCATCTTTTACAAGTTTAATTCCTTTATCTATAATATTTTGTCTTACTATCGTATAATGTCTTTTTGGAATATTCGGACCGGATGTATTAAATGTTTTCATTGTATTTTGATTTTTAAGTATTTGCTGCAATTTTGGTTAAGCATTTTAAGTTATTATGTTTTTTTTGCGTAGTCATTTTTGGCTTTTTTTGTTATTTTTGTAACAAATTCTGCTTTTCCGTCTGTGTATGCTTCTCTGTTGTATTTATGTTTTTTAGCAAGTTTTTGTTTCAATTTTTCATATTTTATTGCAATATTTTGTCTTTCGCTAATTAAGAATGTTGTTTTCTAAAGTTATTTTTTTGGTTTTTTTATAATATGCTTGTAATTTTTGATAAAAATTACTTGTTTTTTTGGCAACAAGGCATAGCCCACCCCGTATACAAAAAAATGGTTTCTTGCATCTTTATTTTTTTTTATTCCTATTTTCATATACAATATATTTTATTAAGAACTGTCAAAATATTTAGACAGTTCCGATT
>JAOZTW010000226.1 GCA_029938985.1 Bacteroidales bacterium
TATTTTGATTATTTTAAAATCCTCATTTACAATAAGTAAACTGCGGTATTTAAATAAATAAAAATGCCTTGTTTACACTTATTAAAAACGCCCTAATTCTTTATTGGTAAAGCATCCATTCATATTTTGTTCCTTTCAGGTAATTTTCTACTTCCGTATAATTTTCAATTACTTCTTTTAGCGGAAAAGGATTTGTGCGTTTTAAATTTACTTGCGGATTTAGATTTTCTATTTTTAAAAAATCACATGTTTCTCTGTATGCAACAGTTGGATTTTTTAAAATATGGTCTTCGTAAGTTAAAAGTAAATGTTTTTTGTTTTTGATTATTTTTTTTGTTTTTTCATAAAAATTATCAAGATATTCAAAATGTTGAGTAAGAGTTTTTTTTTCGTTGAACCACAAACAACTTTCAACGTTTATGTGTATAGTATTTAGTTTTTTTGTTTCCTGTTTTGTGTGATGAATTTTTGTTTTTTTTGCAAATTTAAAAGAAATAAATTGTTTCAAATAATTTATTCGTTCTAATAAAATAAAGTGATTAAAATTTAGGTCTTCTATATTATTAATAAATTTTTCAATTGGCATATTTATTTCTTGTTGTTTTGCATAAAGTTGTTTTTTTAACGATTTAATTTCAAAACCATAAAATTCAACAACATATTGATGCATTCTTATTTTCAAAATTTTTAAGGGATTTTTATATATAAATTTTAAAAATTTTATTTTATTTTTTGGGTAAAATTCTCCATCCCAATGTATTTTAGAATGTTGGTTCAGTAAATCGGCTAATACGGTGCTTCCTACACGTCCTATGTGTATCATAAAAATATTAGCCTTCCTTTTTTTGGCACTTTTATTTTTTAATAATAAATATTTAAAATAGAGTAAATGAGAATAAAAAAATTTATTATTTTTTATAATATTTTTGATTGAAGTTTTCATTTTTTGCTAAATATTTTATTGTTTTAATATGCCTAATATACAATATAGTTTGATTTTATGACTACAGGATTAAGACTTAGGTATATTGGCTACCCATGTAAAGTTGTACTTTTTTTTAATTTTTATAACCCTGTAAATGAATATAAGATAATCAGCAGTATCCAACTTTGTGTGGGTCGCCGATTTTATAAACAAACAATATGCTTAACTATTTAATATTCAACCTTTTCTTAATTGATTTTGGAATATATAAAAAAAGAATATTATACTTTTTTTTAACATAAACTAAAAAAATGAAGTTTTTTAATACTATCAATACAGCAACAACTGTTGCAGCCCCTTTAATTCCATAAAAATATACGAAAATAATATTTAATACCACAAATAAAAACACGAAAACAACACTAACATTTCGTATAACTTTTTCATTTCCCGACATCAGTAAAAAACCACCAACTGGACCAACCCAAGCACTAAACATTTGTGCACTTGCAAGCACATACAATATATAAACACCAGTATTATAATTTATTCCATAAAATAAGATAATATATTTTGCAAAAATAATTATAAAAATAAAGATAACAAACGAAAACAGGGTTATATATTTACATGCTTTTGAAATTAAATTTCTTAATTCGTCAATTCGGTTAAGTTCAATAAGTTCAGAAAATTTTGGAGACAAACTTGAATTGGCAGTTAGCAAAATAATACTAACCAGTATTGCTGTTCTATACATTAGGTGGTAAATTCCAATTTCTGAATTAGTTACAAAATGACCGAGTATTAATTTGTCGGCTTGTTTTGATATAGTTACAGCAATACCAATAAAAAATACAGATAATGATAATTTAAATATTTTTTTAATTTCAACTTTTTGTGTTATTTTAGCATATTTCCAGTTTTTTAAAAATAAAACTAGAATAAAGCTTAAAATAAATAATAAAAATATACTTATAAAATGTACAGTTATTGGTACACTTTCAGAACGATTATTTGAAAAAATAAGAATGCCAATTAATATTATAACCGTAATTGGAGTAAAATACAAACTAACAAAACCAAACTGTCCTATTTTTTTATAAGCTCTTAAAAACTGCCCATTTATTTTACGAATAGAAATTGGAATTAATAAAAAGGCGAACATTTTTATATAAAAAGAGTTCTCTGGTTTTCCAAAAAAGGTATTAGCAATAAATTCAGGGAAAAAGAAAAACAACAAAGAGAGTAAAACTCCCGGAAAGAAAATAATTTTAATTGCCTGAAAATAAAAGGATTTTATAGCTCCAAAATTCTTTTTAGCTTTAAATTTTGAGATAAAACGCAATGTAGTAGCTTGGTCTACTCCCAAACCAACAAAAGTACCTATTAAAGTAAGTATTGACACTATATATGAAAATATTCCAAGAGCAGAAGTACCAAAATATTTAGTAATAATAATAATATTAAGGTAGCCAAAAGCCATTGCCGTAATTTTTATTATAAAAAAAGATAAACTTCCTTTTACTAATTTATTTTTTGAATATTTTTGTATATAAGATTTTATATTCATTTTTTTAATCATAAAGCATCCATTCGTATTTAGTACCTATTAATGTGTCTTTCACTTCATTATAATTCTCAAGCATTTCTTCTAACGAGAATGGATTTTATTTTCTTAATGTAATTTCTGGCGTAAAATTATCAAGTCCAATAAAATTAATTATTTTATTATATGCAATATGTGGGTCGTGCAAAATATCATCTTCATAAATAAGTTTTAATGAATTTTCTTTTTCTAAAAGACCATCTATTTTATTATAATACTTATCAAAATTTTCATAATAATTGATAAGTGTGTTTTCATTATTCTTATTATTATTTATTTCTATTTTAATTTTTGTAAGTGTTGCGTTTTTGGACTTGGATTGAAATTTTCTTGTTTTTCTTCCAATTAGATTTGAAATATTTTTTCGTAAATAATTTTTGCGTTGTAAATTTATAAAATATGTTACCCCCAAATTTTTTAAGATATTAATATAATCTTGTAATTCTACATTTAAAAAACCTTCTCCTAATTGATAATTAGTTGTCTCAAAACCATAATATTTATAATTATTTGCATACATTCTATATATAATATATATTTTTGGTTTTTGTTGAACGCTATCAGTGCAAAATTTAATTCTTCGAATAATTTCATTATCCCAACAAATATCAGGATGTTGTAAGCATTTGTCCAACAACAGAGCTACCTCAACGGGAAGTGTGAAAAGTAGAGATATTTCCAATTCTATTTTTCAAAGCAGTTTTTTTATTAATACAATATTTCGTTTTTATTGCTGTAGAATAAATAATTTTACTCTTTTTTAATTTAGATATTATTATTTTTTTCATATTTCATTTTTTTATTAATCAAACTAATAATTAGAAAAAACTCATAATTATTCATATATAATTGAATTTTAGGGTGTAAACCAATTCTTAATTTCTAAGATAACTCTCAATAATTTGTCGTTCATTATCGTATTTATACTCAGTTAAAATATCCAAAACTACATCAAGCGTTTGTTTTGTACGAAATTTATATTTATTTTCCGATAATACAAAAAAGTAACTACATTCTGGTTTTAAAGACAATATTCCATTAGGAAAATCTCTACATATTTCTGGTCGTGAATTATGAGTTTTACACAAATTTTTTTCACCAAGATTTTTACAACTAAAAATCCACTCATTTTTTTTGTTTTCAGTAATTTTTACCCAAGCATTATTTTGTTTTGGATTAGAAATCAATTTTTCAAATGTCTGCTGGTCTTTTATAGGTTTTCCGTTGTATCCATTTAATACTATTTTTTCACAACAACACTCTTTGCAGTTTTCATAATCACAAATTCCATTACGTGTAAAAAGTAGATTTATTATTTTATAAACACTTTCATTATTTCCATTTAAATAAGATAATTCCAGCAAATATAAAGCTTTTTCCTTTTGATGTAACCCCAAAGCTACCAATGCCATACTATAAAAAAGAATTCCTGAGTTTGTATTTTTTCCATAAAGTTGCATGAAATTTTTTTCAGCATCTTTATATTTTTGCAAATAATACAAAATTGTAGCTTTGTTAAACAGTTTTTTTTCGTTGCTCGTATCTCCAATAAGGGCTTTGTTTATCAATATTAAAGCTTTTTTATAATCTCCCTTTTCAATATAATAAGAAATATTCATTTTTTCATTTTTTTTCATACAACTGCATAAACACACCAAAAGAACTATATTCTTTTTTTAATAAAAATGAATTATGTAGTTCATCTATTTCCTTGTCAGTAAAACCGTTATAAACATTAGAAAACAAAATATATTTGTTAGTTTCAATGTTTTTTTCCGCAAATGCTTCTGTATTATTAGATAAGTCCAAGTATTTTTGTTGCGATAGATTAGGAAATGATGAGCCAATATTTGATATTTCAATTTCTTCTTGTTCAATATAATTAATCATTTTATTTCTTATTTCAAAATAATGCAAATGAGCAAGATTAGAATCCCAGCCTTGTGAAATTTTTTCTGGATAAATCCATAAATTCCCTGTTAATAAAGCAAATAATACTATCACAAATATTGAATATTTAATTTTTATAGATTTTATTTTTTCAACAATTAAATACGAAGCAAGTAAAGCAACCACCAAATAGACAGGTAAAATATATCTATGTCCATTTAATGAATGATACATTAAAAATGTGATTGACAAACTAAACAATGTAAAACCTATCATTAATAAAATTTTAATAAAATTCTTATCTTTAAAAATTTTGGTTTTAGTGATAAATAAAAAAATTATAATAATTGGTAATGCTATAAAAATTCTACCAAAATCTAATATTCGCCACAACAAAACTACTGCATTTTTGGCAAAGCCTACTATATCTACTAATTCAAAACTTTTAGACCAAGGCGAATCGCTATGATAGCCAATCCAAGCTTTTGATTTATAATGAATAAAATTGAAAATTACAAAAATAAATAATGCAGGTAAATATATTAAACTTCTTTTTGTTAATTGAATAAAAGTAGATTTTATGTTAATAAATTTTATATTTATCACAATATCAAACATAAGAATTGCTACAGCTACCATCATTCCACGCATGCTTGTTAGAAAAAGAAAAATTATTGCTATTGATAATTTTATCGGAATTTTTAAACTTTTATTATTTTGATTTTTATTCTTCAAAACCATATTTATTGCTAACAGAAAGAAAAACACCAAACATATATCTGGCGAAACAAGTGCCGATTGTCCAAGTAAAGTTGGGTCTGCCAAGATAAGAATTAATGCGAGATAAGCGAATTTTGGTTGGATAAACTGTTTTACGAGAATATTTGTTTGCCAAACTATTCCAAAAAGAAATGGCAACATAGCGAAATGACTAACAAATAGCGTTTTACCAAACATCAACCAAACAAAAGATAGATACATACCAAATGCTGGAATATGTCCACTATCTATTGAATCGGGAAGTATAATTGAGCTAAATTTTGTATCATAAAAAAATTGAGCATGTGCCGAGCCAAGCTGAATTGTGTCCCAAAAAAAAATATTTTTTGATACAAAGAAGGTTAGTATTGTAAAAAACAAAAAAAATGGAGACAACAAAAAAATTTCTTTAAAAATATTTTTTATATTATTATTATTAGAAATTTCATTCATTACATTCTTATTTAAAACGTTTATTTTTTATATCTCTTACCATTTTTACAACATTATTGTTATTTTTACATATTCGTGAATATGGTTTATTTATCGCACCAAAACCTGAGTTAAAATATGCAACTCCTTCTAAATTAGAACCTGCTAAATCTAAAATTATATTATTGCTGGCATAATCCTCAATAAATTTATTAACTGTTAAAAAGTTTGCTTTATTATTTAATCCGAATTGAGTTGCAGTATGCGAAATTGTTGCTCTGTTTTTTGAAATATAATAACAAGACGAAGCACAAAATTCTCCCTCATGATTATAAGCATTATAAGTTACCAATGAATTATTTTTTTGTAAATAAATAAGTAATTCCTCAAGACGTGAATAATGATATTCGTTAATATTTTTAGCCCCTCTTTTAATTGCTCGGTCTTTTCGTGTTTTTAAAAAATTAGTAAAATCGTCTTCCTTTTTTACTATAATATTGTTAGATAAAGCTTTTTTAATATTTCGTTTTGTATTTCTCCTAAAATTTGAGTAAAGTTCTTTATATGATTTATTTAAGGTTAATTCATAATTTGCATATTCCATCAGTTCATAATCATTTTGCAATTTTGGATTTAAAGTGTCTAAATGAATATCTATTGAAACATATTTTTTGGGAATAGCATTTAAAAATTTTTCATAAATATTTTGATTATAAACCATTGAAGTATAAATATTTATTTTTTGTATAAAAACAGGTTGATAAAGATATTGAACTAAATATTTTTTCTTTTTTGTTAACGGCATAACTGCCTCATAATCTCCGAGAATAAGAGCGTCCCACTGCACTGCTATAATATCGAGAAACCACGAAAAACCATATAAATAGGTATTATTGGCTTCATAAACACACTTATTCCATTTTTTTTTATCAATATCTTTATTTTTAATATAATTTATTTTCATATTTTACTCTGTGTCAAAATGTTTCTAATAAACTGTCGGCGTGGCTTTAAGTCACACCGATAGTAATTTATTGTCCAACTTTAAACGTGTAACCACTTTATTTATAAAAATTTATGTAAAAAATCTAAAATATATAAATGTTGTATTCCTTTATAGTTTGAATCAGCAAATTCGTCCATTGTTACAACTATTTTTTGATGATTATCATTTATCTTTATTAAATTCCCAAATTCTCTTTCATGAGTTTTTTCAGAATTAATTTGGTATGCAACTTGAATATATAATTTTTTATCTTCTTTTATTGCTATAAAATCAATTTCTGTTGTTTTGTTTACTCCAACAAAAATTTCGTAATCCAAAAAACATAAATGATTATAAATTAGATTTTCTAAAATCTTACTAATGTCTCTGATTTTATATCTTATTATTGAGTTTCTTATACCAATATCTTCAAAATAAAACTTATCTCCTATTTCAAATATTTTTTTTCCTTGTATATCATATCTGTTTACTTTTGAGATAAAAAAGGCATTTTGTAAATATGAAAGATATTGTAAGATGACTTTTACCGAAAAATTTAATTTTTGTGATTTTAGATAATCGCTTATTTTTTTAGCAGATAAAATTGTTCCAAAATTATCTGACAAATATCTAATTAAATTTTGTAAAAGAAAAAAATTTCTGATTTTATACCTTTCAACTATATCTTTTAAAATTATTGTATTATAAATACTTTGTAAGTATCCATAAACTATTTCGTCTTCAAGTTTCAAATTTTTAAGAAAAGGTAAACCGCCATATTTTATATATTTTAGTAAACTTTTGTTATCTACTTCTAATTTATGGAATTGGATAAATTCGTTAAACGATAAACTATTTATTTTAAATTCAATATATCTACCGCTCAAATATGTTGCTAAATCGCCAGAAAGCATTTTGGCATTACTTCCAGTAATGTAAATATCATATTTTTCTTCAGCAAAAAAATTTCTTAATGCTTTTTCGAAATCAATAATATCTTGGATTTCATCAATAAATAGATATGTTTTTTGTTCAGCAAGTGTATTTTTTTCAACATAATTAATTAAATCTTCGTAGTTTCTTATGTGCGAAAATTTATGTAACTCTTTATTAATATATAGAATATTACTTTTAGAGTTATTGTTTTTTAGAATATCCTGACCTCTAAATTAAAATTAAAAAAATCATGTAAACAGCACATTACACGAC
>JAOZTW010000844.1 GCA_029938985.1 Bacteroidales bacterium
TTTGTTCATCTTTTTCAAAAATATCAGAATATTTTGTTTTTGCATTTTCAAAAACGCTATTTATTCTGCTCGTAAATTCGTTTAAATTTTCATTTGGTCTATTTGCAATATCTACGAGTTCATCTTTTTGTTTGATTTTTTCATCATAAATCTTACAAAAAAGTATTCGCATTATATTTTGTGCAATTTTTTCGTCTCGTGAAATTCCTGTTACATTTCCTGCAAAATAATCTCGTATTTCTCTAAATACAATTTTCAGATTGTAAATAGGTTGTAAGTCTTTACGATAAATTAATTTTTTCGGTTTGTTTATTTCTGCTGATAAGAATAAATCCATTTTTTTAGAGTTTAATTGTTAGTTCCTTTTGTTATGAGCGTTCACAATAAACTCCATAAAATCAATTGTTTCTTCAAGCGAGTGGTCTGTCATTGCCACATTACACCACCGATGACCGTATCTTACAGTATTTGCTTTATGTCTTATTTCTGTTTCTACAAGCGGATTTACGTGTAAAATTTGATTACTTCCGTCATTTCCTTCGGATTTTTTGGAACGTCGCCAAGCAGGTTGCCAGGTTGGTATGCGTTCTTCTTGTCTAAATTGTTGTAAATCATTTGATAATGGTAGTTTACAAACAGGACAAGTAATTATTTCTTCTTTATTTTTTGAGAATAAATTTGTTGGTAGGCTTATTGATTTATCAATATTTTGATTTTTTAACAGTGTTACAACTTTTTTGTATATCGTCTTAAAATTAATATTATAATATTCTGTTGCAACTGCAATCGCAAGAGTTGCATAAGTTTCTATGCTATCTTGCCAATTACATGCTTCATAAGCCGGAATTACACAAGAATTTTGTGTCCAAAGTGTATCGTTCCAATGTTTTAATTTTTCAATATGTTCAAACCAATGTTTTGGTAATGCTACAAATTTTTCTGGCAATTCGTGAATTTTATCCGATGGATATTTTTGTTCTTTCCCGTTTATTTTAACTACAAAGAGCAAAATTTGTTTTTCGTCTTCTCCATCAATTTCAATGCGTTCAATTTCTTTTGCATAATTAACAGGTTGTTCTGCAACAATTAAAGGATGCCAACGTAAATTTCTATTTGAATAAGGTGCTTTACCTTGTCGTCCCCTTGTGCAAACCACATCTCGTTGTAATTTTCCACCACCAAGTCCAAGACCACTATCTCGGGTGTAACTAATTTTACCGTATTGTTTTTTGAAGTCCTTTTTTAGATTTTTATCTTCGATTGAATTTAATATTAATTCAGAAATAGAATTACAAAATTCTATAATTTTTGTATCTAAATCAGTTAAAAAACTTGCACTTATTGTCCTTCCTGTTGCCATATTTTTTTTTATTAATTTATGTTTTTAAATTTTTGCAAAAGTAATCAAAAATTTGGTTTTATTGTTTTTTTTAGTGAACCATATCGGGTTCGGGCTTTGTGTCGTCAATTTAATTCAGGAACGTAGCTTGCGAAGTTTCTGAATTAAATTTATGACAACAAAGCTATTGATATGTGTGTTTTTTGGGGAGCGCTAGCGACCCAAAACACACCATATCAATGGCGCAGCCCGAACCCGATAAGTGTAATTGGGGAGCGCTAGCGACACAATTACACTTATCGAATACGTGTGTGGTGGCGGGCGGTTATGTAGCTTTTTTTGTGTAGCGAAGCGGAACAAAAAAGCTACATAACCGACTGACATCCAACACGCTGTTACCAACTTTCATTTTTATAATCCATAAATTTCTTTACGCCGTTCAAAAGCTTGTTTCCCACCCTCTAATATAGCACAACATAAATCAATTGTTTTTGGATTATCAATTGCTCCTCTATCTGTAACAAATGATTTATTATTAGTGCTTTTTAGCGGTATTATTTGTTCCGCATCACCTAAAACAGCAATGTTTGCATTGTGAGTTACAATAATAACTTGTCTTTGCTCCTTTATATTTCTGAGATTTTTCACTATCGTCTTATAAATAAACTCACTATCAAGATTGTCTTCTGGTTGGTCAATTATTAAAGATGTTTTACTTTTTGAGTGTAACAATATAGCTAAAAGTATAGACTGTTGTTGTCCTAATGAGAGTTGAGCAAGAGATTTTGTAACTCTAACATTTTCATTGCTTTCGTTTTTATAAACTTTTGTAACTAT
>JAOZTW010000845.1 GCA_029938985.1 Bacteroidales bacterium
TAAAATAAAGGGTTAATAATTGTCAATTTTATACTATTTTGGTAATTACATTTGTCAATAGTTCGTGCAATTTTTGAATATATTTATATTCATACATGTTAATATGTAGGTATTGAGGCATTTAACACAAATCAGAGTCTTTTATTAAGTCCTTGATTATTCGTTAGTTATAAAAACTGCACGAACTATTGATTTGTAATTGTTTTATAATGTTTTTTTAATAGTATATAAGTAAAATTAATTTTATAAATTATTGATAATCAATATAAAATGAAAGCAAAAACTTTAGTATATTATTCCAATATGATGAACAGTTGCTTCTAAATTACCTGAATTTAGATATGGTACCGTTTTTAACACCGCCTCCAACAATTTTGATTTTGTTACAGTTAATCCAGTTTCCTCAATAAATTCTCTATGCAAGGGTTCTAAAGGAGTTTCTCCAAATTCAAAACTCCCACCTGGCAAATCCCATTGTCCAGTATATGGATCTCTTGCTTTTTTTAAGTACCCATACAAAAGTTTTTACACATTTGTATTTTTTTTAATCTATTGGTTTGTAATCATATAATTGTATCATTGAACCATTGAATAATTGTATCATTTCTTACTCTAACAAATCTTTGATTGAAAAACCTGATTTCAATAAATTTTGTGTTTGCAAAATTGTTTCCATTTTTTTATTATTAATCAAATCTAATTTTTTGTTTGCCTCAAAAATAGTACATTCGTATTTTCTCATTTCCTTTGATAATAATGATGCTTTATTATATCCAATATAAGGACTTAAAGCTGTGGTAATTGAAGGGCTTTTATAGAACTTATTTTTTGCTTTCTCTTTGTCTATTTCTATTCCTGATATTAAGTTTTCGCTCAATGTTTTATTTGCGGCAATAAGTAATTTTATTGATTCTAATAAAGCATTTCCTATTATTGGCAAATACGCATTCAAATCAAGATTTCCTTGACCAGACAGATTACTTATTAACATATCATTGCTATATATTTTATGAGCAGCACTAACAACAAACTCAGTTATTACAGGATTTACTTTTGAAGGCATAATAGAACTACCAAGTTGTTTTTTAGGAATTTGAATGTCTTTATTGTTAGTTAATTCACAAGAAAGTAGTCGCAGGTCGGAGCTAATTTTTTCAAGATTTACTGCATGAGCTTTTAATATAGCATGAACTTCAACAAAACTATCTAAATTATTAGTTGCATCTTGAAGATTTTCGCTACGAGTGATTGGTAATTTCGTTAATTTTTGTAGATTTTGGGTAACATTCATTACAAAATATCTTGGAACAGCAAGTGAAGTACCAACGGCACTTCCTCCAATGTTAACAATTTTTATTCGTTCAAAACATTTTGAAACTCGCCACCAATCTCTTGACAAAGCATCATTGTAGGTGCTAAATAATTTCCCATAAGACGACGGAACAGCCTCTTGCATTTGTGTATAGGCTATTCTAAGAGTGTCTCTATGTTTGGTTTCTTGTTTTTCTATTTCAAAACGAAGTTTATTTATTCGGTCTTCTAATTTTTCAAGAAGTTTGATAGTTGCAACTTTTAGAGCAGTAGGAATAACATCGTTGGTTGATTGATATATATTTGCATGTTCAATTGGGTCTATTATTTTGTAGTCTCCAACTGTTTTATCAATTTTTAGTAGCGATGTGTTTGCAATTATTTCGTTAATATTCAGATTAATACTTGTTCCTGCACCTCCCTGAATTGCTGGTATAATAAAGTTTTCAAAATATTGTCCATCTGCAAGTTCTTCGGCACTGTTTTTTAATGCTTTAATTATTTTATCTTCAATAAAATTAATAGGAATAGAATAATTTGAATATTTTTTTAATACCGATTTTTTAAAATCGGAATATGTAATATAACATGCCAACTTTACTGTGCCAACTGCTTGATACCATTCTATATGAAATGGGGTTTGATATGGAAAATTAGCTTTGGCTCTTGCTGAGTGTATTCCATAAAGTGCATTTTTGGGAATTAGTAAATCGCCTATAAAATCTTGTTCTTTTCTCATTATGCAAAGATAAAATAAATTAATAACAAGCCAGCAATTTATATCTAATTATTTAACTAAAGTTTTTGTTTTCATAATAATATAATTATCAAACAGTTGTAATTTTACTACAAAAAGATAATAT
>JAOZTW010000227.1 GCA_029938985.1 Bacteroidales bacterium
GTTGAAATACAGTTGATTATTCCTTTCTTTGTTTCCTAAATTATTATTCTTTTATTTTTAAACTGTTTTTTTGTATATAAAAGCTGTACCACCTGTTTTGTTAAACTGTTTCGCTGTTTTGGTTTAACAGGTGGATATTTTTGTTTTACAAAACGCTGTAGGCGTTTTTAACTAAACACAAATAAACAAAAAAGGAATAATAGACTGAATTTCATTTTTTAATAAATTTCATTTCTTTCAAAATTATTGAAAATTAATAGGTTTACCTGTGTAAAAATCAAGTATTGTGATTTTGAAAATATAATCGTATTTTGATTGTACTAATTCCGACTGTGCTAATACAAGTTCTGATTTTGCATTTTTATAATCAATAGTATTTATTAAGCCAAGCTCATATTTTTGTTTTGTGTTTAAAAATGAAATTTCGGATGCTTCAAGCATTTTTTTTGCTGATAAATATTTTTTAAAAGCTATGTTTGCATCTGAGTAAGACTGAGTTATTGTTTTGGTTATACTATTTCTTGTTATTTCTAAATCATATTTAGAATTTTCTAAATTCAATTTAGAATTTTTCACATTTGTACTAACTATTGCTCCATTAAAAATTGGAATATTGATACTTACACCAAAATATTGGTATAAATTGTCATTCAATTGCCGGTTATATGTAACTGTTTTTGTATCATAACTATAATTTTGCATAACAATTGGTTCTCCCGACTGACTAACATACATAGTTGGTGTGTTGCCAATATATTGAAACGTGCCAGTGCTATCAATTGTTGTATAAGCAGATGAAAAACTTGATGTTAAATACCCAGATAATGAAACAGTAGGATATCTGCCACTTTTTGCTATAGCAATATCTTTTTCTGCCACTTCTAATTTATATTCCGAACTTTTTATTTCCGAACGATTTTCATAAGCATAATTTAGTACTTCGTCTAAATTATATACTATTGTAGGTTGATTTTGAATTTCAATAGAAGGTTTTGCTATTTTAAAACTATCTGTTTGTTGAATATCTAATAATTGATAAAGTGTTATATATGAGATTTTTAAACTGTTTTCTGCACTTACTAAATTATATTCATCTTTTGCCAGTTGAGCTTCCATTTCAAACAAACTATTTTTAGCTATTTTTTCGGCTGTTACCAAAATTTTTGTTCTTTCATTTTGTTCTTGCGACAAATTAAGTTGTTCGTTTGCAATATTTAATAATTCCATATTATACAAAATATTGAGATAATTAACAGCTATTTCTATAGAAATATTATCTTTTGTTGTTTGAATTTCCTCTTCGCTGTTTAATATTTGTAACTTTGTTTTTTTTATGGTATTTAGTTGTTTAAATCCATTAAAAATTGTTAAAGAACCACCAATTGATATATTGTCGCTTGTGGTTATTCCTTGCTCATAACTACTGGTATAGACATTAAATTTATCTCCAAAATTGTAGTTTCTGCCAGCACTCGCATTGAATGTTGGTAATAAATTATAACGACTTTGATTATAGTTATTTACTGTTATTTTGTTGTATATTTCTTGTTTTTTTATTTGCAAGTTATTTTCCAAAGCATATATTATACATTCCTCCAAAGTCCAGATATTGTTTTGTTGTGCAAACACAAAATTTGAAATCAGAAATGCAAAAATAAATATGAAGTATTTTATAGGTTTTTTCATGTTGGGAAACTAATTGTATCTGTGATTATTAAAGTGCGTGTTTTATCATTATTTTCTACTAAATTAATTTGAACATAATTTTCGGGTAAAAGCTCTTCTATTAATTCTGGCCATTCTATAAAACAATAGTTTGTACTATAAAAATAATCTTCGCAACCCAAATCATAAGCTTCTTCAATTTTGTTTATTCTATAGAAATCAAAATGATATATATTTGCACTATTTTCACTTTTGTATTCATTTATTATTGCAAAAGTGGGACTTGTAACGACCTCTTTAACACCAAATTGATTACATATTTCTTTAATAAAGGTTGTTTTGCCACTTCCCATTTTGCCGTAAAAAGCAAAACAATTACTAGCGGCTTTATTTTTTTTAATGAAAGTTAAAAATTCTCTCGCTATCTGTTCTTTATTTTCTAAAGTTAGTTCAAATTTCATTCTACAAAGTTATAATTTTTCAACAAAGATACAAAAAGATTAAAAAAAAATTCAACAGTATTTCATTTCTTTCTATTGAATTTCATTTCTTAATACTGACCTTCCCCTCCAAAATCTACATTATTACTTCCACTTCTTTTATTATTTTTTTTATAATTATTTATTTTATAACTTAAGCTAAGCGACAAAGTAGATGAATAATGACTATGCTTGTCGTATGAATAAAAATTTGCGGATTCAGAAACAAATTTGTGCTTCATTGTATTAAATACATCTCTAACATTTATTGTAAGACTTAATTTTTTCTTGAAAAAGTCTTGCTTAACAGCTACTCCAGCCATATAAAATCCGCCCATAGTACCTTGCGAAGTAATTGAAGGAGCCCTATAAAAACCAGAAAGTTGTATTCTTGTTTGTGTTTTAAATTTTAGAGTAATTTTTGAGCGTCCCGACCACATAAATGTTGATTTATCAACTTCGGTATCAAGTATTTCTCCATCAATATTGTATTGATAAACATTTCCAGAAACATTTATTATTAACCATTTAGCAAGCATTAAATTTGTCATCAATTCCATGCCAATAGAATAATCTTTACTTAAATTATCAAAAGTACTAAGCATTATATCGTCTTCGGTAAGATATTTAACTCGCTCTATTTTGTTGTTTGTTTGGCGATAATACGCTTCTAAAGAGATAAAAGACATTTTTATTCTTTTCATATAATTTAGTTCATAAGAATCAATATATTCTGGAAATAAATCAGGATTTCCAGACCTAACATTCATTCTGTCAATATAAAAAGGAAATGGATTAAGAAACCAACCACGAGGACGAGATATTCGGCGACTATAACTTGCCTGTAACTGATTGTTACCCTTAAATTTATTTGATAAATGAACAGATGGGAAAAAATCAAAGCGATTTAAACTAAAAGTATTCTCTCCCTGTTCGATTACTCGGTCGGTGTATTCGGTTCGCAAACCTGCTTGATAACCAAATGTTTTATATGTACCCGAAAAAATCCCATATCCTGCCTGAATATTATATGTGAAAAACAAATCATTTGTTTGATTATCATCAATTTGCCAATCATTTATAGAATAATCATATATATCAAAAGTATAATCAGAAAGTACCATATCGTATCTACCAGTGTAACCTGCTTCAATTTTATTGTTTTCTCCAATTGGTAATTCGTAGCTAATTTCTAATCTATATTTTGTTCTATCTTTTGTTTCATAAGATTGTTGTTTGTAGGTGTTTTGTCCTACTTTATTCCAATTATTATCAGTTGTATCTTCAATTAAACTGTTTATTTCTCCAGCATCCCATTTCGAATAATAGGCAACTGTACTTATTTTGTGTCCTTTGTCGTCAAATTTATGTTCATAATTTAGATTCGTAGTATAATAAAATCCTGAAATATTAAATAATGAGCTTCGTTCAAAATACTCATCAAAAGTACCAGGAAGAATATATTCGTGGTTTTGGGTTGACTGGTCCAAACCAAAATCACGATAACCGTAATCGCCCGAAACAGTAAGAGTATTATTATCATTTATATAATAATCAAAACCTACCAGTCCTTTGTATCCGTTTCTGTGCCAATTTCTATGCGAATCATTAAACAAAAAGTAGGTTGTAGAATCAAAATATGTTCGTTGTTCTTGCGAACCAAGTCCAGGAGAATTTCTTACTTTATAATTACCCGAAACAAAAAAGTTCATTTTTCCCAGTTTATAATTGAGTAAAATATCTGCATTATAAGATTCGTTAGTATTTGCAGATACATTAAAAATACCATTAAATCCGTTAGTTTTTTTCTGTTTTGTTATCACATTAATAATTCCTGCTACTCCATCGGGGTCATATTTTGATGAGGGATTGGTAATTATTTCAATTTGGTCAATAGTGCTTGCAGGTATTTGTTGCAAAGCATCGCTACCATCAAGCACCGACGGTTTACCGTTTATTAGTACCGTAAAATTAGAACTACCTCTTATCGAAACATTACCGTCAATATCAGTTTCTACCGATGGAGTGTTTTCTAAAACATCAACAGCAGTTCCTCCCATCGACGACAGGTCTTGTGCTACATTAATTACTTTCTTATCAATTTTATATTCTAAATGTAATTTATCTACCTCCACAACAACATCACCAACAGTCTGTTCTGCCACATTTAATGTTACAGTTCCTATTTTTACATTTTTGGTTTTAGGATTAACTTTTATTCCCGAAATAGTTTTTTTCTCAAATCCAAGAAATTTTAACTCCATATAATACCTACCGTATCCTAATTCATTGAAACTGAAATTCCCTTCAACATCGGTAACAACTCCAGCTACCATTGAAGAGTCTCTCTGTGAGTATATTACTACACTCACATATTCCAGTGGTAGATTTTGTTTTGCCTCCACTACTAATCCTGTAATACTTCCATCGGTTGCCCCTCCACCATCTCTATGTGGTTGCGACATAGCATATTTACTACTTATTATAGTTAATATTATTAATGCTAAAAATTTTAATGATTTCATTATTGTGTGTGTTTTAAAATTGAAAAATCGCTTTAATTAATAATTTTTTTACTCTATACTCATTATGTTGTAAAACTTTGTTTTTTATACTAAATATTTTATAAATAATTAAAATTTAAAGTGTAAGCGAAAAAGAAAAAATAACGAACCCCAGTTTACTTGTTTATCTTGCCCTTTTAAAAATTTTAAAAAAGTAATTTAAATAGCCTGCTATTTGCAGATTTGTTAAAACACTAAAAGAACAAAAAAAAGGTGTATCTTGGTGTTACTTATTATTTTATTTTCACTAAGAGTTTTTAGGTGTAACTTTATAAATAAAATTAGAAAATAATATTTAGTTGTTTAAAAAAAATCAAAGTTCAAAATAAGACAATTATTTTCATATAAACTTGCGATTTAACTTTTTTTAAAAAAAAATATGGTAGGAGTTTTTGAAATAAAAACAATTTAAAATATGAGTTACTTTAAATTTGGAACAATAAATTTTGTGAAAATGTTTTACAGATATTACGGTGCTGCGCTCCTTTGGAATATTCTGTAATTTTTTGCTACAAATATTTAGTGTGCTACACACCTTTGGAATATTCTGTAATTTCTTACTATAAATATTACGGTGCTAAGCACCTTTGGAACATTCTGTTGGGTACTACCATGAATAAACTTCGAATAAAAACTTAATAATGATAAAACCAAACTTAAAGCGGAAAACCATAATAGGAAAAAAACAATTTTAGAAAAATTGTTTTTTAAGGTGTAAACCAATTCCTAATTCTTAATTTATTTGACTGAGCCTTTTATTTTTAGAAGAATTTTACTTTTTTCGGGGCTGTTTGTAATTACTGTAATAATTTTGTTTTGACTACCAGATTTTCCGTTTGAGTCAAAAACAACTCTTATTTCACCAGACTTACCAGGTGCAATAGCCTCTTTGCTTTGTGTTACAGCTGTGCAACCACATGTTGCTTTTGTTTTTCTGATAAATAAATCTGCCTTCCCTGTGTTCTTAAATATAAAAGAATGTTTTACTTTCTCGCCAGCTTTGATAGTTCCAAAATTAAATTCTGTTTCTTCAAATTTAATTACAGGAGGATTTTTAATTTGCTCATCTGTAAATTTTTCTTTTACAATAGCACTTACATTTATTCTTGTTTTTGCCTCTTTTACTCCATTTATGTTCAGATAAATAGAATTACGAACAAAATCCCATTCTGTAACTTTTGCTGCATCGTAAGTTATTGATAATATAGCCTCAGTGCCAGCAGGAATATCTTTTGGAGTTATTTTGATAGTTAGATAACTTGGTAAATTTGCAACATCTACTTTAACTGTACTTTGTGTTGGGTTGTACAGTTTCAATTCTTCCGTTTTTTTCTGTCCTTTTGTTATAGCCGCAAAGTTAGCATGAGTAGTATTAATTCTTAAAATTCCTATTTTGGTAGGATATGTTTTTTCGGGTGTTTTTTCTACTTCTGCTACAATTCCTGTTATAGTTAAAGTTACAGGGCTGTTCTCTGCATTTGAAGTAACAGTAATTATTTTTTCAATATGTCCAGTAGTTTTATCTAGATTATAAATTGCTGTTACGTATCCTTTACCGTTTGGTTTTACAGGTTGTTTGTTCCATTCTGTTGTAGTACAACCACAACTAACTTTCACATCACTAATTATTATTGGTGTTTTTCCTTTGTTTGTAAACTCAAATCTGTAGCTACTTCCTTCTTGTTTTATTGTTCCAAAATCATGTTTGTCGTTTTTAAACAACATAGTTGATTTTTTAGGTTGGGCAATAATAAAACTTGATGACATAAACATAATTGCGAGAAATAAAATTGCTGTTTTTTTCATTTTTTTCATTTTAAAATTAAAATTTTTACTTATTTTTTCTTTTCACTTAGTGAAAAAGAAAAAATAAGGAACTCCAAAATACGCCGTTTTTTTGTTCTTTTAATATTTAAACAAATCTGCAAATAGCGAGCTATTTAATGATATTTAAACAAATCTGCAAATAGCGAGCTATTTAATGATATTTTTAAATTTTTAAAAGGGCATAATAAACAAGTAGATTGGGGTTAGTTATTTTTTCTTTTTCACTAAAGACGTAAATTAATATTTAAAAGTTGCATGCTAAAAACTATACAAATAATGGATAATAGTTTAAATTTTATCAGTTTTACATCAAAAGCAATATTTTACGACAAGCAAAATACTGATTTTATGATATTAAAGCGATTATTTAATTTCTGTTATCCATTATCATATATGTCTAATATTAAATAGGTTTTATTGTTTTTTAACAATTGTACCTTTCATTTTAAGGCTTATTTTATTCATTTTTGGTTCAGGGCTGTTTGTTATTACAGTAATTGTTTTGGTTTGATTTCCTGATTTTCCTTTTGAATTAAAAGTTGCTTCAATTGTTCCTGTTTCACCAGGACCAACAGCTTCTTTATCTTGTTTGGTAACAGTGCAACCGCAAGATGTTTTCGTTTTCCTTATGTATAAATCTACATTTCCTGTGTTTTTAAACTTAAAAACATAAGTTGCTTTTTCTCCTTGCGTAATAGTTCCAAAATTATAAATTGTCTCTTCAAATTCAATTTTTGCAGGATTCTTTTTTTGTGCATCAGTAAATTTTTCTTGAATTATTGCACTTATATTTATTCTTTGTTTGGTGTTTCTTGTTCCATTTATGTAAAGATACAACGAATATCTTACATAGTCCCAGTCATTTACTTTAGAAGCATCATAGGTTATCGACATTATTGCTTCTTCGCCAGCAGGGATATTTTCTGGAGTAATTTTTACAGAAAGATATTTTGGGAGGCTTTGTGTTGATACTTTTACTGGTGCTCCAGTAGGATTAAAAATACGTACTTCTTCTGTTCTTTTTGCATCACTAAGCATAGCGGCAAAATTAACATGAATAGAATTTGTTCTAATTGTTCCTATTTTATGAGGATATTTTTTTTCATTTGAATTAACTACTTCTGCAATAACACCAGTTATGGTTAAAACTACTGGACTGTTTTCTGCATTTGATGTTACCGTTATTGTTTTACTTATATGCCCTGTTGTTTTACCATCAGCTTTATATATAGCTGTTACATAGCCAACTCC
>JAOZTW010000228.1 GCA_029938985.1 Bacteroidales bacterium
CGGTATTTAAAAAATAAAAATGCCTTGTACTTTACACTTATGAAAAACGCCTAATCTTTTTATCTAATAAAAATACTAAAATCGTTAAACGAGACATTTAAAAGTGAACAACTTATCTCGTTTTGTTTATTCAATATTATTATATTTAATTAAAATTTAATTTTAAGCATGAAAAATAATACAGTAATAATTTTAACAATATTGTTTTCAATATTTACATTTAACAGCAATGTTTTAGCACAATGCACTGTAAATATAGGAAACAACCGCACTATTTGTTTCGGAACAGAAATAACTTTAACTGCAACTGGTGGAGAAACATATCTTTGGAATACAGGAGAAAACACAGAAAGTATTATTATTTCGCCAACAGAAACAAGCACATATTCGGTTACTGCTACTTGTGAAGACCTGTCTACAAGTATTGCAGAAATAACAGTTTTTGTAAACCCCTTATCTGAAATAAATCTTGGTAATGATACTTCAATTTGCATGAATGATAGTTTACATCTTGTTGCTTCTGGCGGTAAAAGCTATTTATGGTCTAACAATGAAACAGAAAACAATATTTATGTAAAACCTCAAATAACAACAGATTACTGGGTAACAATTATTGATAATAATAATTGTCAGAACTCTGATACTATTACAGTTGGGATATATTCACTACCATTTTTAAGTATTTGTGACGATCAAGAAATTTGTCCTAATGATACAGCTTTACTAACTGTAACTACTGGTGCAAATATATATTTGTGGAACACAGGCGAATCTATTTCTTTTATTAATGTAACACCCATAGAAACATCAAATTATGTAGTTACTGTAACTGATGAAAATAATTGTAGTAACAACGACACAACCACTGTGGTGGTTACTACAAATCCTGTTGCAGATTTTAATTTTACAGAACCCTGCACACCTTTCGCTTCTTTGTTTACTGATGTGTCAACCGATACTGAAAACAATATTGTATCTTGGTCATGGTATTTTGATGATAATGAAGAGTCGTATCTACAAAATCCAGAACATTATTACGACTACAACGGAGTTTACGATGTACGATTAATTGTTGAGACTGATAAATCCTGTAAAGATACTATAATAAAGAGTGTTCAAATTTTTCCTAAGCCTGTGGCAGCATTTTCTATGTCAGATTCATCATCGTGTAACTGTCCAATAACTATTCAATTTACTGACCAATCAGAAGACGCATCAACATGGTCATGGGATTTCTCTAACGGACAAACAAGTACTTTGCAATACTCAGAAACTACTTTTAAAAATGTTGGCGTTTATACTGTTCAATTAATTGTTGAGTCGTTACATGCTTGCAAAGACACAACAAACCACGATTTTACAATTTATCAAAAACCTATTGTAGATTTTACCTCCACACCAACAAAAGGTTGCGAACCTTTAAATGTTAGTTTTACAAATAACACACTATATGGAGAAAATTACGCATGGTATATTGACAATCAGATTTTTATAGATTCAAATGTAGTTTACGAATTTTATGGAGAAGGTTTTATGATGTAAAATTAAAATCTACAAGTAAAGATGGCTGTGTAGAAGAGCTTTTAAAATCCAATTTAATTGAAATTCTTAATACACCAGAAACAAATTTTGATTGGGAGGAAGAAACCGAACCTTTTCCTTATGGTCTAATATATTTTGAAAATCTAACAGAAAATGCAAATTACTATTATTGGGATTTTGGCGACACTTTAAATACTTTTGAATTTGAACCAACTCACCGCTACGAAACATTTGGTAATTTTGAAGTAACACAGATTGCCTACGATACAACTTCCTATTGTTCCGATACTGTTGTTTATGAAATATATGTAGAATATTTTGATGGGCTTTTTATCCCAACAGCTTTTATGCCAGATGCAGATTATGGTGAAGCAAAAATCTTTTTGCCAAAAGGCATACATCTTGTGGAGTATGAAATTTTTATTTATAATAATTCTGGAAACTTAATGTGGACAAGCTCTTTAATCGACAGCGGAGGAAATCCAATTGAGAGTTGGGATGGTAAGTTTAATGGTAAAGAAATGCCAAAAGGGGTTTATTTTTGGAATGCCAGTGCCACTTTTGATAATGGAATAGAGTGGAAGGGGCAAAAACAAAAAAATGGAAAATACTATAAATCAGGAATATTAAAATTAATTCGTTAAGTTATGAAAAAAATATATTTATCTTTTATTTTTACAATCAGTATCTTGAGTTTGGTTGCACAAGATCCTATTTTTACAAATAGCAATTCAAATGATAACATTTATAATCCAGCTAGTTCTGGACTTTACAATGATATTGGAGCAACATTAGCATATCGTCAAATTTACCCATCTATAAATCAATACTCTAATTACGGAGTAAATATAAATGGGTTGTTTCGCAAGCCAAAAATTGGTATTGGGCTCTCTGCTTTAAGATACTATGAAGGAAATGGAAGCATTGTTACCAATTTAATAAGTTTAAATTTTAATAAAATTTTAAAAATTAATCGTAAATTAAAATTTTCAATTGGAATGAATGCAGGTTTTTTATCAAGTGGTTTAAATTTGGAGGATGACATATTTAGCAATCAACTCGACCCTGTACTTGGAGTTCTTCCAACTGCAACAATACCATCTGTTAAGAACGAAATTTTGAAAAAATTAAATATTGCAACAGGAATGAGTTTTTTGTATGATGATGGAAAAAATATTCACACAATAGGGCTATCAATAAATCATTTGAATATGCCCAATATTGCACATGTAGATAATAATTCATACTACTTACCAATGTTTTATTCCATAAGCTACAAATCTATTATTGATATTGAAAAAAGATATAAAAAAATAAAACTAAGACCAAGAATATTATTTACCTATCAAAAAAAGAGTACTAATATTATTTTAGGAACAGACATTATATATAATAATTTTTTAGTTGGCACAGGTATAAGATTTAAAAACTATCAATTATCTAAAAACTTAAGTTATTTAGAATTTAATATTGGTTTTTCAATTAACAGCTCTGTTTTGTTTGTTTATTCTTTCGAAACACCTGATTTAACTCTTGTACATACAGGAGGATTACATGAAATAAGCTTAAATTATTTTTTTAGTAAGAAAAAAAAACGTATTTGTTATTAATCATAATAAGTAGGTAATCATATATAAACGACACTTTTCTATAGGATATTTTTGTATTAATTAAGGCGTAAAATATTTGAATATTGCTTATATGGTAATTTTTCACAACAAAGCATAATGCTAAAACTGACCTTAAAAAGCAACGTTTATATATGATTAACTTACTTATAATAATTGAAGATGAAATTTTGAAAAAAAGAGAAACTATTAGGGTTTACAGTCAAATATTGTGATGTCTTTACTTAAACCTTATTTTCTTATTTTAAACAAAATACAATTTTTTATCATAATATTTGATAGTAAACCGAAAAATAGATTTTTTAAAATCCGTTTTTATCAGCGTTACAAAGTATCAGCGTTATCAGTGTTCCAAAAGGTAATACCTATTAAAAACAGATGGTTTACAGTCAAATATTGTAATGACTTTACTTAAACCGAGTTTTCTTATTTTATCACAATATTTGACTGTAAACCGATATACATTTAATAAAAGTCCTGTGAAATTTACCCACACATATCTGAAAAACAAACAGATATAGCAACACAGGACTAAACAGTAAACCAATTCTTTATTCCTAATTTATCCAACAACTACTTCAATAAATTTATCTGTATCAAAATATTTGTTTGATAGTTCAATAATTTCATTAGCAGTAATATTTTTAATTTTATCAATCAAATTGTAGTAATAGCTATAATCTTGATTATAAAGTAAAATTTTTTTAAACGCATTGCTCAAAGCAAAAGGACCATCAAAACCTCTTTGCATTTGTCCCATCATATAATTTTTAACAAGCTCTAATTCCGAAAGTGAAATTTTTTCGGTTTTCATTTTATTTATCTCATAATATATTTCTTCAACAACCTTGTGTTTAACCTCTTTGGCTACTTCGGTTGCAATAATAAAATATCCAGAATTAGTAAGCGAAACAACCCCCGAACCTATACCATAAGTATATCCTTTTTCCTCTCTAATATTTTTCATTAATCTTGACCCAAAATATCCTCCAACAATAGAGTTAACTATTTGCATACCAATATAATCAGGGTGTTTCAGATTAATCATTTTTGTTCCAATTCTAATAGCCGATTGCACTGCTTTCTCTTTGTCAATATAAATCTTTTTTTCTTTTGCAGAAATAATATCATATTGTAAATCAACTTTTTGCGAAAGCGAAGAAATTTTATGTTTTCCAAGATATTTATTAACAATTTGTTTTTCTTTTTCACCAACTTTTCCAGACATAATAATTCTACAATTATTTGCAGTATAGTAATTTGTATAATGATTTTTCAATAATGTTGTATCAAGTTTGTCATAATCTTGTAGAACAGCAAACTTACCATAAGGATGATTTGCTCCAAAAATTGCACTCATAAATTTACTACGGGCAATATATTCCACCTTATTACTGTTCACTATAAATTCGTGCCTTTTGGTATCAACAGTATTTAGCAGTTCACTTTCAGGAAAAATAGAATTTTCAATTATATCTGCAACAATCTCCACAACACTATCTAAGTGTTTACTAAGAGTATAAATAACTATTGAAGCAGAATTATAACCTATTGAACTGTTAATGTCCGCTCCAAAAAAATCAATTTTGTTTGCAAGTTCGGCAGAGCTATGTTTTTTAGTACCTCCTAACAATAAGCTGTTTGTGAACGAAGCAACAAGTGTTTGTTTTTGCCACCATACACCTGCATCAAAAATGATTTCCATTTTTAAAATATCTTCTGTTCCAGCATTAATAGTATAAAGGTCAATATTATTATCAAGTTTAGAATTTTGAGCTTCAATAATATTAATTTTCTCAATTTTCTTGAATTTTGGTTGTATTTTTCTATTTAATGTATTCATTATAAGAGTTTTGATTTTTTAGTTGGTTTTGGAGCTTTTACCACAAGTAGGCGTGCAGGTTTGTCCGATTTATTACTTATATAGTGCATTATATCTGCCGGACTTTCAATAAGTTCGTCTTTACTAACCTGTAATTCTTCTTCGCCAACATGAATTGTTGGATTTCCTTCCAAAATGTAGAAAAAAACATCAACTGGTGTAATGTGAGGTTTTAAACTTTCACCCGATTTTATAGTAAGATGAAGCACTTGAGCGGTATCATTATTGTACAAAAGACGTGCATCTATTTTATGCGGATTTTTTTTTGGATTTGCTATTTTATAATTTGTATGTATCATTTTGCAAAGTTATAAAATTATAAAATAAATAAAAAATTTGAACAAAGAATTTATTATAAAAAAAAATATTTGTATTATTGCAATCTTAAAATATTTATAATCTAAAAATATAGAAGTTAATGAAAAGTATATTATTGATTGTTTTAATGCTGTTTTTATCTAATATTGTTTTTTCGCAAGATTATCCTTACGAGGTTGATTATTACGATTTTATAAATTACGATTCTAATAAGTTATGTTTTTATGGAGATAGTTCTAATTTTGAAAAACTGTTTAAGAAATTTGATAGGTTAATAAAAGAAGGCGAAGGACAAATAAGTGTTTTACAATTAGGGGCTTCACACACGCAGGCAGATATTTTTTCGTCGCAACTACGAGGACGATTGCAAACTTTTTATCCAGGTATGAATGCAGGGCGTGGTTACGTTTTTCCTTATAGAATGATGCGAACCAACAATCCTTTTAATTATTATACCAAACACACAGGCAAATGGAGTGTGTGTAGAAATGTAGAAAGAAAAAATTGCAATTTGGGACTTACCGGTATTTCTGCAACCACGCTTGATAGCAATGCAACAATAAAAATTGTGATGAGTAAAAAAAATCAGATAAAATATAATTTTAATTCTCTTAAAATTATTCATACAACTGATTCCGAAAACTACGAAGTTACATTGGTTAACGATAGTATGCTTTTGTGGAAAGCAACTTATCCAATGTTTGGATACACCGAAATATTTTTAAAAGAATATGTTGAAGAAGTAGAAATAAAATTAAAAAAGACAAAACCAACACAAAGTTATTTTGAATTATACGGTATTTGTCTTGAAACAGAAAATCAAGGTGTTGTTTTACACCCACTTGGTGTAAATGGTGCAGGTTTGTATTCCTACACTAAATGTGTGTTTTTTGAACAACATTTGGATATTTTTGCTCCCGATTGGATAATTATTGCAATTGGAACAAACGATGCTTATAGAATAAATTTTGATGCTGTAAAATACAAGGAAGATTACAGAGAGTTGATTAATAAAATAAGAACTGTAAATCCTAATATAGCTATAACAATGGTAGTTCCAAACGATTGTTATATGCGAAGGCAACCAAATCCAAATACAGAACTACAGGTACAGATGATAAAAGAATTATCAAAAGAAGAAGGTTGCTCAATGTGGGACATGTATGGAATTATGGGAGGTTACAATTCGTCAGAAACTTGGAATAATGCAAACTTAATGACCAGCGATAGAATACATTTTACAACTCAAGGCTATATATTACTTGGGAATTTATTTTTCAATGCTTTTATGAAATCTTATGACAAGCACATAGAAAATAATGTAGTTCCTTTAAAAAAAGAATGAAAATATTTTTTTTAACCAAAAATAGTTTTAAATTTGCATCATCAAAAAATTGGACTTGTAGCTCAATTGGATAGAGTACCTGACTACGAATCAGGCGGTTATGGGTTCGACTCCCGTCAAGTTCACTAAATTACGCTAAGTAATTAGTTTATAGCGAAAAACACTTAATAATCAGATGATTAAAATAAGTGTTTTTCGCTTTTTTTTTAATTTAGTTTAATAAGCTGATTAATTAATACTTAGTGAAAAAAAAGCCCCCTACCATATTTGTTTGTTTTGTACTATCAAACAATTAAGTAGATAGCTGATTGTAAAATATTTTGGGACAGATAAAGGTAAAATATTAATTGATAAAAAAGCAAATTTTTAAATTCGTATTTGAAAGCTTTAAAAAAAGTGCCAAATTTATTTAAAATTTGGCACTTTTGAATATATATAAAATCTAACATTAGTTTTTTACAATTTTAGTACTAATTTTAACATTTTTTGTAGAAATAGTAACAAAATATACACCAGTTGCAAATTTTCTAATATCAATTTTGTTTTCAGTAGTCGAAATAATTTCTTGTCCAGTAATTGAATGAATAGAAATATTGATAATATTTTCGGCACTAATAGTAATAAAATCAGAACAAGGGTTAGGATAAATAGAAATGTTTTGAGCCTCTAAATATTGAATAGAGTTAGTATAATCACTATTTAATTCTCCAGGATTTTCGTTTGTTGATTCCGAAGGATCAAATTTTCCAACTTGCCAACCAGCATCTGTTAGGTAAATATGTCCTGGTTGAAATTCACCGTCTGGACCAACTGTTACATCAGAGTAAGCCCAACCTTGAATTCCCGGATAAGGATCTCCAACAACTGCTACTTCCGAAACAATAGTAGTCCAAGGAGTAATATCTAAAGTACCATCATCATCAGTATCAAGATCTTGATCTAATGAGCCAGAAAAACCTTCAACTAAAAAAAACGTTAGATTATCTCCACCTTCCATATTCATGTCTGCAACATAATCAGCTGTTCCTGATAGTGAGTAGGTTGATTCGGCACAAAGAAATACA
>JAOZTW010000229.1 GCA_029938985.1 Bacteroidales bacterium
ATTTTTGTAAATACTTGTTAATCATACCAACACTGTTTTGTAGGGACTATCTGTTAATTCGCCAAACGAATATGTGGGAAATATTATACAATTAGATGTGGTTGCAAATATTGCGAAAAATAAGAGAGGAAAGATGCCGAAAGTGGGCTGTCCCGAAATGCAGGATAAAATTGATAGTTTGTTACAAGAAATTGAAAAAATAAAAAAACAATGTCCCGACAGTACAGAAGGAACTGATACTTTGAAAATTCCACCAGATGCTAAAAATCCTGATTTTGCAGAAGGACGTTGGAAAAGCACAACATATATTTATAATACAAGTGGAGATAAAGTGGTTTTGTATTTTGATTTTTATAAAAAAGGCAAAGGAGAAATAACGCTTGTAGAACCAGACAATACTGAATGTAAAGCTGATTTGAGTTTATCAATAAATACTGGTAAATTTATTATAGACCAACTTACAGCATCAACATGTAATCCGCCACCAGAAAGTTATAATGCGTACTACTTTGAATGTGAACCAGACAACAACGGTTGTGCAGAATGTTGGGCAGAAAATAAAAAAGATAAATCTAATAAATTTAAATTTAGTCTCGTAAAAATAAAATAAAAATAATATTTTTTATTGATATTTTTTTTTACTTTTGCAACTTTACTAATTTAACTTATATGCTTATTTGGGCAATAAATTGCTATCGATGTAGCTTTAATCCACGCCGACAGTTTACAATTATTTGATAGATAGTGATGTCCAACCTTATGTGGGTAGTCGTAATTACTTTTTATCTAGACTGTTCACTAAACATTTAAATAATTAATTTTAAAATTTTAATAATATTAAAAAATGGGAGATAATAAAAAAAAGACAAATCCAGTAATAATAATTTTTGGTTTAATTGGATTAATAGGAGTTACAATGTTAAGTTCTGTTGGCTTGTTGTATGTATTGCATGGCAATATTTTGGTTACAGCAATAATTAGTATAGCCATACTTGCATCACTTGCAATGCTAACTAAATTTCTTAAAGACGATAAGATAAAAGACAAGACTCGTGCAAATAAAAAACCAGAAATTATTTTAATAACTGTTTATTTTATTATTGCTATAATATCATTTCCTTTTATTTTTCACTTTATTAATGTAGATTTTAGTAAAAAAAATGAATTAAAAACAGCAGGAATTGAAAAAGCAAAAACAATTACGGATTTGATAGAAGAATATAATATAGCAATTAATAGTAAAATTGAAAGTTTTGAAACCAAAGTGGACGAAAACTTATCTGAATATATTAGAACAGAAGATGAAATTTATAAAGATTCATTGATTGTTCTAATTGGAGAGATAGATTTTACTGTTTATAGTAGTCAAGAAATAAAGGAACAAGCAGAAAAGGCTAAAAAAGATGAAGCTAAATTTATAGAAGATAAATATGCTTTGGGCAAAATAGAAATTAGTTCGGAAACTTATGTAAAAAATGCTAAAGCAATATTTGAGGGCTGGAAACTTCTTAAAGTTAGTCATGCTTACTACGATATTGATAATGAATACCAAAAACTTTATAAGGTGTGGCAAAAGAAAAAATGTCCGATTTTGAACACACAACATCTAATAGCGAAAGTTTGAAATTAGACAGTGCTAAAAGTTCACTTTCAAGTGCCTCTTTGGTTACTTGGATGGCAGTTTTTCTAATATTTTTGTTTTTGCATTTTATAATACTTTTAGAATGGCTTTTGGCAAAACGTGATGGATTGCGACCACCAGAAGGTAGGGGAAAAGGTATTGAATTTTAATTGCAATTATTATATCTCTTTTTAAATTAAAACTGTTATTAATAAAAGACTTCAAGACTTCATAAACAAACAAATACATTTAATATGAACAAAAGACAAAATATTTTTAAATTATACAAACAAAAAGGTGCAATCATTAATAACAAGATGAAAGATTGGTTGACCTCAGATGCTGGCTAGGAAGATTATCTTGTAAATAAAGGAATAAAATACGAAGACTTAAATATAATATTTTCAAAAATCGAACATTTACAAAATATTGAATCTGAAATATATTCTTTGGAAAAAATAAAAAGTCTGATAAAACAAAAAATTGTATCAAATGAAGAGTATGATAAAATTATTTCAGATAAACATAGAGTGAAAATTGAAAATGGAGAATATACAATTGATAAAATAAAAATACTTGGAGAAAATGGAACATTATCTCTAAGTGAATGTTCGGATATAATAAATAGTATTCATAAAGAAAAAATAAAAAGCGGAGAGTACAATATAGAAGATATTAAAAATGCTGCAAAAAAAGGAGAAATTTCAGCAGAGAAAGCTGATAGTGCTATCTTAAGAATATATAAAGAGAAAATTAATACAGGGGAATATAATACAAATGATATAAAATTGCTTAAAAACAGAGGAGAAATATCTAATGAATTATATAAAAGCACAATTAAAAATATTCATTTAAATAATATTACTGATAGAGTGTATTCGGATGAAAAAATTACAAAACTATTAGACGAAGACTGTTTTTCAATTGATGACTTGAAAGACATACTATCGAAAGAGGAATGTAAAAAATTTGAATATGTTGTTGAAGAAGTTCCGTTTCTAAAGTGGGAAAATGTTCCAGCTGTAGTTAAGGGGCAAACAGATGTTTTGATGTTAGGTGTTCCTAATTCTGGTAAAACGTCATTTATGTCTGGTTTACTTTACTATGCACAACAAAAAGGTTTTTTATTCTATGAGATGACTAATTTTCATGGAGCTAAGTAAGTACCCATACAAAAGTTTTTACACATTTGTATTTCTTTAATAAATTGGTATATAGTTATTTAATTGTATCATTGAACCTTTGAATAATTGTATCATTCCTTATATGGGACAATTAGCAAAAGCTATAAGAAAAGGCAATCTAATAGCAAGAACGGCTGAAGATGTAACACAGCATATGGCCTGTGAGTTCACAAAAAAAATTGAGACTAAATCTTTTTTAGGAAAAAAAAGGATTAAGACAAGAAAACATCCACTTACATTTATAGAAATGAGTGGAGAAATTTTTGAAGAAATTAACAGGGCAGATGAGGCTAAGATACCTGAAAAAATGTTAGAATATATTGGAAGTGATAATAGTAAAGTTATTGAAAACAACAAAAACACAAAAGATATTAAAATTGTTATTACAAATAGTGATAATGAAAAAATTAATGAAACTCCTGAACTAATTTATTTTGACAAAAAGGATTCGGGAATTAAAGTTGATTTTAAAGAAGAGACAGGAATAATAAAACTTGGGAAACAAAAGGTAACAACTGAGGTTAGAATAATTTTTAAAGAAACTGAAAAATACAAAAGATTTGATGAAACTAAGGAAGTAGAAAATTTTGAAAACGGAACTTGGATAATTGAATTAGAAAAACAAGACAAAACGACTACTACGACTAATAACAACACCAGCAATAATAGCACTAACAACAATACTAATAATGACAAAAAACCATTTTTATCTGATATACCTAAAAAGATAGTTTACACTGGTGTTGCAGCTATTGGTGCAGTAGTAATTATTGCAACTATTGTATTTTCTGGTGTACTTGATGGGATTGGAAAAGAAAAAAAAAAGATTTTGAAGCAGTAGAAACAACTATTGAGAAAACTTTAAATGATAATACTAAAACAGTTTTAGACAATAAATGGGAGTGGAATAGCATAGAATACAAAAAAGCTTTGGAATTTATTGACAATTTTAAAGTTGATACATTGGAGAACAACTCAAATTACAAAAAAGATGTATTTAAGAAAGCAACAGAACTTATTGAAAATAAAAAACAGACTTTAATTGATTTAAAAAATATAAAATATAAAGAATATTTACCAACCAAAATAAAAAAATGGATTACAGGAATAAATTTTGATTTGAATGAAACTGATAAACTAATAAATGAGGCCAAAAAATACAATATAAAAGATAAAAAAAAATTAGAAACTTTTAGGGAAATATGTGATACTATAAAAAAAGCAAGAGATGTGATTAGTAATAAAAAATCAAAACACAATAAGTTAATGCTTAATATAGCGATGAAAAATGTTCTAATAGCTGGATTTAATAACGATAAATACAAATTTTTGGAAGAAAAACAAAAACTTGAAATAGAATTATATAACAAATGTGTTGCAAATATGAAAGAGAAAACACATGGAGCTATTATTGTGAGACCAAATATGACAAGAAATGAACCTTATTTTACAAAATCAAAAGAAATTTATCAAAGTATAAATAAAATTGATGATATAAAAAAATTTCTAATTAGACAAAAAATAAGAACATGGGCTGAAAAAATAGACAATAATATATCATGGAATTATTAGATAAATTAAGGATAACAATCAGTATTTTTACTAACACACTAACACATAGAAAATGAACCCAATAGCTTTTAATTTACATCTGTCAGTTGATTGTATAAATAACTAATTGACTGTTCAAATTAGCTTGTTGGTGTTGAGCCATTTTGAAAATGTTTTTTTTGCATTGAGTTTTACGCATCACTGTCTAATAATTACGAAGACAAAAAAGATTTAAGCAAAATGACCAATAGGAAAAGATTAAATTTAGGACATTCTTATTTTAAGGACATTATAGAAAACAATAACTATTTTGTAGTCTCTGCTAATAAACATTTAAAAGTCAGTAAATTATTTTTCAACTTTTTTCGGACTGTTAAAAATTAATATTATCTAAACAAAATGACCGTACTTCAACAAATATTACAAAATTCAAAACTAACAAAAGAGCGAATAAAAGATAATTTGCAACATACTTTTTTGCAAACAAAATTATATCCTCGTGAAGTTTTGATGACATAAAAGAAACTGTTGATACCTATTTTACTACAGGTAATGGAATTAGAGCATTGGGTTATGCTGGCTTGCGAAGCACAGGAAAAACTACTTTGTTGTGGCAATCTGCCGAACATATTTATGAAAATCACACTCAAAACATTTATTTTTTTGATTTCTCTGCCTTAATAAGGGAAAACATAAGTATTTGGGACATAAAAGATGCTTTTGAGAAATATGTTGTTAAAAATTACCTCGCATCTTATAAAGAGAAAATTGTTTTAATATTTGATGAAGTTCATGAGTCGCCAATGTGGGCAAAAGCCCTTAAATCGCTTTACGATGACTTTCGTATTGCATTTATACTCACAAGTGGAAGTTCTGCACTTTTGCTACAATCAACCGCCGATTTGGTAACACGAATGCTTATTCAACATGTTTTTCCTCTAAATTTTTGTGAATATATTGGATTTACTCATAAACAAATCCCCAAATTAAATAGCAATACAAGGGAACAACTAAAAAATATTTTATTTCATTCTGAAAATACAGATGAGCTTTTTAATGAATTTCAAAATATAAGTGCTGAATTAGATAACTATATTAATAAATTAGATAATCAGGAAAACCGTATTTATGATTATATTGTTTATAGAAATATAATACGTTTTTTGCTCATTTCAAGTAACATAAAAATAGATAAACAAATACAGGAATTGGTAAGAAGAATTATTTATGAAGACATACCAAAAATAGCAGAAATAACAAACCCGATAAATACAGAAAAAATACTTAATCGCCTTGCAGCATCAGACGAAATAAACATACAAACTCTTAGTCAAAGCATTGGTATTTCTCAAGAAAAAATACAAGAGAGTTTAACTATTCTGGAAAAAGCGGAATTATTAAATGTTTTGTATCCGTATGGTGGAATTGACAGCAAAATAAATAAAACAAAAAAATATTTTTTCATGTCTCCCTCAATCCGCAGAGCAATCTTAAGCCCTTTTATAAAAGCAGACACAAAAGATATTTATGCAAAAATGTTGGAGGATATAATTATTTTATACTTAAAACGTATTTTTGGAGAAGTTAATTTTCTTTCTTTTTCTTCTGCAAAAGGACAAAAAAATCCAGATTTAATTATAGAAACCATTCCCAAACCAATACTTTTGGAAATAGGAATAAACAAAACTACAACAAAACAAATTTCGAAAAGCAGAATAAAATATAAATACGGAATAATTATAAATTCAAAAACGGGTAAAGTAGAAAAGCGTAATGATATTATAATTATTCCTCTTAAATACTTTTTATTGATTTAAAGTATATTAAGTAGTTTACTATATCTAAACGTCACTTTTAAAGGTCTATTTTTACATTCTGTTTTGTTAAAAAAGATTTACATATAAGTAATATGCAATTATTTTTTGCCTTACATAATGAAAAAAATAACTTCTTTAAAAAGTGACGTTTATATACAGTTATCCAGGGTTTGTTCATAAAAAATGTAAGAACAAAGTTAATATATCTATTGGAGTCTATGGTGCATTGTTGTATTTGCAGATTTATCTGCAATTTCGGGGCACTTCGATAGTGTAGTTTTTTTTCTATAAAAAATATACTATTTCTATAAATATAGCATCATAGTTACTTTATTTTTCTATTATTTAATTTTATAAATATTTGAAATACAACAAAATAAATTTACAATAATATTTTTATGAACAAACCCTGTACAGTTATCTACTTAAAATAAATGGTTATTCCACAAAGTTAGAAATAAATTACTGATGGTATTATAGTTACTCCATCGGTTTATATACATTCAACACTTAAAAAAAATGTTATCAAAAATATTAAATAATAAATTTGTCTTAATTGGTATTGTTGCAGTTATTGTTGTTTTAATTATTGTTATTTTGCAATTTGTAAACTTAAAAAAAATAACAAACACATCAAAAGAAATAAATAAAAACGCAGCAATTCCGAAAGAAAAATTAAAATATATTTTAAAAACTTGTCATAAAATAAAGGCAATACAATATCATTCTACTGAAAAATCAGTAGTTAATATATTTTATATTTAGTTTTACATAATTTACCTCCTTTTATTTTTTCTTGATTCTCCTCTGAATTAGTGAGCAGAGTATCTCTATTTACATTAAATCTAATATCTTAATTGTGTTTTAAGCAACAAAATTTCTTCTAATAATTTTTCATTTTCAAATGGATATGATTTAATATAACTAAAAATTTCAGCAATAATAGATTTTATTGTCAGTCCATATTTTTTTATTCTTTTGCCCATAGAGCTTGATTTATAGGTTAGTTGATTAATAATATCGGCAATTTGTAGTAGTTGATAATAATTTTTTGTTGCATTAAAATTTGTTCTGGAAAATTTATGTGCCAAATTATAATCATTATTTTTTTGATTATTAAAACCTTCATTTTCTATTTTCCACCGCATTCTTCCTGCCCGACTCATTTTATGTGCATTTTGTTTATCTACCTTTATATCAGTAACATGAACAAAACGAGTTTTTTCTATTTTATTACTTTTTTTATGTTTTTTTTCAAATAAAGTCTCTAAAACAAACAAGTTATGATTCTTATATTCAATACTTTCAAAAAATTTATAATCATTTTTTAACCAATGTGTTCTGTCTGCCGTTAAATTATTTGCTAATTGATAATTTTTAAAAAGTAGTTGGTCTGCAATTTCTTCCTGAACACTCTTTAAACTCTTGTCTTTTAGCATAATAATATAGCTCCAATTATTATTTTTACAGATAGAAAAAATTGGCTCTTTGGGATACAATCGGTAGTCCCTACATAACAGTGTTGGTTAATAAAAAATAGGGCTATATTGCC